>WQUF01000444.1 GCA_009785875.1 Oscillospiraceae bacterium
GCTTTGAAACTAGAATGCCTTGTAGACGTAGGGCTTCACCATCTGGCTTTATCTAGACCTGTGACTTCTCTTTCTGGTGGGGAGCTTCAGAGGCTATTTTTAGCCAGCTACATAATCGCAGAAATGGATTCTATCATCTTCATCTTCGACGAGCCTACTATTGGTCTACACGAAATAGAAAAGGCGAAGCTAATCGAAATCATACAGAATCTTGTTCATAGAGGCAATACTGTTATTGCTGTAGAGCACGATGAGAATTTTATGCATTCTGCTGATTATATTATTGACTTAGGTCCTAATGCTGGAGAGTATGGTGGCGAGAGGATTTTTCAAGGTACATACACAGAATTTCTCAGCTGCCAAAATTCCATGACTGCTCCTTATCTTTCCGGCAAGGTAACACTTCCTGTGAAAACATCTTTTAAGAAAATTGATCTTGAAAAGATACTTGTGCTCAAGGATTGTAACATCCACAATCTTCGAAATGTGTCTGTGAATATTCCTTTAGGGTTAATGGTGGGTATTGCAGGTGTATCGGGAAGTGGGAAATCTAGCTTGATAACTGATACCCTTGTGCCAAAATTAAAAGAGATGTTGAAAAATAAATTAGTATCAGATGACGAGAAAGATGAGGATTTTGAGATTTTGCCTTATGTAGAAATCAGTGGAGCAGAACATATTAAAAAATGTGTCGTTATCGATCAAAAGCCAATCGGTCGCAGCCGTATCTCCTGTCCTGCTACATATACAGGTATTTTTGATCGGATTCGTACTTTGTTTGCAAAGGAAAGTGGCATGGATCCTGGGCTTTTTAGTGTCAACTCCAAGGGAGGTTGCCATGCTTGTAAAGGTGAAGGTGAAATCCATTATCATGTTGGCATGGGGAACTTTATCGACCTCGAATGTGAAGTCTGCGGAGGAACAGGCTTTGTAGAGGAAGCTATGTCAGTTACATTGGACGGAAAAAATATCCGAGAGATTTTAGAGATGAGCATCCATTCTGCTGTAGATTTTTTCAAAGATAAGGATAAGATCATTGTGAAGATTCTGCAAACCTTAGAGCGTGTCGGCATGGGCTACATGGGTTTAGGACAAAAAACACCTACGATTTCTGGAGGTGAGGCTCAGAGGATTAAACTTGCAGCGGAATTAGGAAAGTTTTCTAATGTGAGAGGAAATGTTTACATATTAGATGAACCTACTACTGGTCTGGCTTTTTCAGATATTGAGAGGCTAATTCACCTGATACAAGAGCTTGTAGATAATGGTGGAACTGTGATAGTTACAGAGCATGACCCATGGGTATTGTCAAATTGTGATTATATCATCGAAATGGGGCCAGGAGGTGGAAGTGATGGAGGTTTTATCATTGCTACAGGAACACCAGAGGTATTAAAGAGAAGCGAAAATTCTATAATTGGGAGGTATCTCAAATGAATATAGAATTCTTGAATAATCTTGATGAATATATAGCAATTCATCGTTATCGGCTTGTTAATGCTGTTATCGTGTATCAAAATGATAAATTGATTTTTGAGAGGTATTATAACAATTTTAATGCTAACAGTCGCAATAATTTAAAATCTGTTTGGAAGAGCATTCTAGCACTTACCCTTGGGATTTGTGTGGATAGGGGATATATACGAGATATAGATGAGCCCATAAGCAATTATTTAGTGCCTTTTAATCTGAATATTCATCCTTATCACAAACTGATTACTATTCGACATTTGCTCACCATGTCCTCTGGGATTTACTGGAATGGTGGTGTACATTATCATTGTCCGATGATGGAGCAAATGAGAAGATCTCAGGACTGGATCACTTATATAGCGGATGTGCAAATGGCAAACGTACCAGGGACAAAATTTATATACAAAGAATGGGATGTGATTTTGCTTTCAGCTATCATAGGTAAGGCTTGTCATGGATTAGCTTGGGATATATGCTATGATTATCTGTATAAGGATCTTAAAATCACCAGTGGAAAATGGCCAATAACAAAATGCGGAGTTAATTACACCATTTTGGCTAATGAAAAAGATTCTGATTTATCTGCACATGATTTAGCAAAGATTGGTTTGCTTATGCTACATGGCGGGAAATGGAAAGGGGAGCAACTTATCTCACAGGAATATATTAAAGCAGCGACTTCACCTTCAAAAACTAATCCTGAATATGGATATCTATTTTGGCTTTCAAATAGAGGCTTTCACGGACGTGGCTTTGGTGGACAAGAATTGAATGTGTATCCAGATGAGAATGCAGTTATTGTTGTTCAAGCTACTGCTACGCCGTCTGGTAAAAGTTATGGAGACATTTGTGAAAATATTTTGAATCAATAAAAATCGACGTGTTTCAAGATACTTTTGATGTTATTATAAATTATAGTAATACCTTGCTCGTGAGGAACGAATAGATGGAGGTTGTAAAATGAGTGAACTTAGAAATTATAAAGATCGTGTACATGATGACCGTACAAACGAAATCAAAGAAATAATTAACGGAAAAATTTATTATATGTCTGAAGGTTCTTTTTTTCACGCAAAAATCATTAGTAGAATAATCAACAAATTCAATATTTATTTTGATTCAAATAGTAAGGAATGCGAAGTATACACCTCAGACCTAAATGTTTATCTAGATATAGAAAATCCAGAAGATTATGTAAGACCGGATATAACTATAATATGTGGTGAAACAAATGAAGATGAAGACGAATATAAAGGAACTCCTGATTTAATTGCTGAAGTTGCTTCCAAAAAGACCAGGGTAAGAGATAGAACCACAAAACTTAGATTATTTGAAAAAGCTGGCGTAAAAGAATATTGGATAGTTGACCCTAAGTTAAAATTAATCGAGCAATATGTATTAGAAAATGGCATGTACAGTACTAAAGCTATTGTGACTTTGTTTGATAAAGATGATGAAACAATAATAAAATCTCCAGTATTTAAAGGCTTAGAAATAGATTTAAATGTGATATTTCAAAGAAAAAGATTATAACGGAGAACAACAACAAATAAACTTTTATCAATGTTTTATGGAATAATAATTAGAATGTATAACAATGGTGAACATAATCCTCCGCACTTCCACGCTATCTATCAAGGATGTAATGCAGTATTTAACATGGATGGAGAACTAACAGAAGGAGAGATGCCAAAACGGCAAAGAAAATTAATATCAGCGTGGGTAGAGCTT
>WQUF01000445.1 GCA_009785875.1 Oscillospiraceae bacterium
CCAGAGCATTTTCAGATAGATTCTTAAAACCTCTCAGGGTATTTGTGTTAGTCCTTGATATTCCTACTTTGTTAGCTATTATATTAGTTATATTCATCTGATTTTTATATTTTTTGTTCTTAGAAAGTGCCGAATCGAGAGCGAGCACTGCTTTAATCTGGACGTCTTTTGGCATCTTTCGGTAAGTTAAATTCGTCGATACAACTATACCTTGAATTATAGATGGATCTGTAGCTGGATCTAAGACAATGGAAGGAACCATAAAATATTTATTCTCAAATGACTGATTATAAAGCTTCTTTAAAGCAGCAAGCCTCGATCTTCCAGAGACTACAGTATACATATCAGAATCCTTGCATTTTATTACTAAAAGTGGCGATAACACACCATATATTTCGAGGTTCTCCATTAAGTCAAAAAGTTCCTCATCGCTTGGATGTGGGAAGAAGTTAATGGAGCTATCTATATCCATTAGTCTAGTTTGCTCTATATATTCAATTTTTTCCGTGAAACTGGCAAAAGTGTCTAAAAATAAATCACTGGTTTCGGGCTTTACAGCAGCAGAATTTGGAGCATTATCTATATTTAAATCCTCTTCATCAGCAAACTCTTTCATATCAATATCATTTAAACTGAAGCCTTTAAGGTTCTCTTCCTCTTCAGAATTAAAGTCCAACTCCATTAAAACTTCATCCTTTTCAATATCAATGGCCATAAATTCCTCCTATAAATTTAAAACTTACTATTTTATATCATATGTGTGGTTCATAGGAAAAATTACTATTATTCCTAAAGTAAATCAAAGAGCTTTATTGAGGTGTTAAGTCTTTAGTTTAAATAGGCTTTATGGTATGATAAAAGATATGAATTTTACACTTAATTTAGTATTTTTTTCTCACTGTGAGAAAAGTTAGTATAAATTTTAATTTGTTTTTCTCACTGTGAGAAATTTGCTAATTAGCTGGTAAGTTTGAAATTTGATACTATCTTTCCTCTCTAACACTTGGCAGCGACTCTAGATATACTTCCAATTCTTTCAGCGTACCATGCCTAAAGACAGAAATATCCACATTTGATTCGTTCTCAAGATAATCAGTAACCAAAAAAGTCTCTGCCCCCAAAGTGCTCACAATCATATCCTCATTGGTATTATTGCCAATCATTAGGCACTGATTGGGTTCTTTGTTCAGCATCCTGAAAATTTCACGGTAATAATCTGGGTTAGGCTTGCAGTATTTGCTGTTAGAGTAGTCGGTTATCAAGCTGAAGTCCTGTGGTTTAAGACCTCTCCAACTAAGTCTTGTTGTGACAGCGCAGGTTGGGAACAGAGGATTGGTAGCAAGTGCAATACTAAAACCCTTCGTCACCAATATATTTATCAACCTACGGGGTAAATCTGGGTCGTTATCTTTAAGCAAAGATTTCACAATGTTAAATTCATTAGAGTAAAACCTGTCACAAGCTTCTTCAACAGCTTTCAAGCGTTCACCAGATAAATTCATAATACCAGAAAATTTTTCCCAAAACCTTTCTGAATTCAATCTCGTACCGTCGTTTAATATCATTTCTTTTGTACCAGCCCACACGGCACTCTGTGCAAGTTCTGCATCCAGCCCAAAACGAATCAACATTTTTTTCAATTCTGTAAAATAAGCTATGATAAATTCATCCTGGGTATATTGCAATAAAGTGCCATCAAGGTCAAATAAGATTGTGTCTATCATATGTCTCTCCTAATAAATAAAAATCATATATTAATATTATCATATGGGTTATAATAAATATAGAATAATTTATTTTCATAGAGAAAAAACTTGGAAAGCACAAACTAAGGTGAAAAGACAATGGCAAGTGAATTTACCTGATCATATCGATACTATTCAGCATGATAAGAGAATCTTATGATCTTAAAAGCTCCAAAACACTAATGTATCTTCGTTTTGGAGCTTGAATTATAAAATATTATTTTTTATATTTTTCTAGCCAATTAATAATTTCTTCTGTACGTATCTCATGACAATGGTCGGAATCATCGAATGATTGAAACACATAATCTTTATTATATTTTTCTAATTCATTACACATGTTAACAGCTTGACTGTAATTCACTCTAGGATCGCCTGTGCTATGCAATATATAAAGTGGAACGTCAATTTCATTTGCCCATTTAACTGCAGAACGCTTTGTATATTCTTCTGGTAGTTCATCAGGAGTACCTCCAATTAAGAATTTTAACACTTCTTTCATTGCTAATTCCCTGGATGAATACGTATCAAATAAATCTGAAGGACCTGAATCTATAACAGCTGCATTTATTTCAGTATTATTTCTACACGCTTCATATGTTTCCATTCCTCCTCGTGATTGACCTATCATAAAAATGTTGTTAGTGTCAGCATAAAGCAATCCCTTAACGATTTTAAGCAGATTGAATACGTCATCTAAATCATCTCCGCCAAATTGTTCTATCCCTGTGCCTCCATCAACGCCTCTGTATTGGGTCGCCGCAAAAATATACCCTTTTCTTGCGAAATAAAAACCCAAGCTTAAGATGTATTCATATGTGTTCTCACCATATGATCGATTACCGCCACGGTTATAGATAATAATCGGAAGCTTTCCAATACAATCTATTGGTCTAACGAAGAAACCTATCACTTTTTCACTATCACTTGCATAGGAAAACTTGTAGAAATACATATCATTAGCCTTAATCTTTTCAATGATGTCAGGTTTATTAAACATTACATTAGAGCCTATATAAATAGCAGGAGCATACTTAGGAGCTGGAGTCTGAGTAGTTGTAGGTACTGCAGTAGTAGTTGGCATAGCAGTAGTAATAGGTGTTGCAGTAGTTACTCGTGCAGACGTAGAAGCAGTAACAGGCCCGCTTAGCTTGATCTCGTTTTTATTTGAACAGCTACTACTAGCAAAAACAAGGCACAAGGAAATTAGCAGGCAAAAAACACGTTTTATAATCATGGGTAATTTCCTCCCTATAGACTCTCCGCCATTATTTGACGTGTTTCAAAAAATGATCAAATTTAGTTGACAAATGTCTGTTTTATTATATTTATAAAACTTAACAAAACCAATACTTTAAGTGATATGACAAACTTAAAGAATGTCAACTGAATTTGAATCACACCGATTATTTAACGGTACAATTGCTTTAAAGACATCACCCTCAATTAATTCCG
>WQUF01000446.1 GCA_009785875.1 Oscillospiraceae bacterium
GCATTAAAATTATTGATTCCACCTGAAGAAATACCGTATTTTATAAAATCATGTAAGTAATATACAGATGAATAGGCTCCTATTAATGCTGCTAAAATAACCATTATATCAAAAATTCTTTGCCGATAGTTAAATGACGAGTAAATAACAGATATTCCTAAAATAACATAAAATGGTATTACAAAATAATAAGCAAATGATGTAAAAGATGGATAAAAAACAAAATGATGAACATTTAAAGTAGCTTGTGAAGTAGAAGTTAATGAATATGGAGGAATTAAAAATTTAAACTTCATGAATAATATACCAACTAAAATTGTAATAATACCACATATAATGTTTATAATTTTCAAAATCATAATAATACACCTCAATACTCTATAATTATCATTGAGAAAATATCTGTACGCAAGCAAATTTACCTGCGTACAGGATTAAGTAGAATTATAAGTTAACTAAAGTCTTTGTTGTTATTAATTATGCTTTAAAGAAAAAGTAGTCGCAGTAACATTGATTGGCGATGCATTAGTCATTGTATATACTGCCATTACATTATTGCCCATTGGATATGAAACCCCTGCTGTAGATCCTACATTAGTAATATTAGTATAAGTATAACACCCTGACCAATTTACTTGAGTAAAATCTGCTAAATCAGTAGGCATCCCATTATACTTTGGTCTTTCAACTATCCATTCTGCTGTTCCTCCATAATAAAAATTGATTGAATAATCAACTTTTGCTAAAGAATAAATACCATTAGAGGACACTCTAAAATTCGTAACATAAGTATTAGGATCGTATATTACACTAGCAGATATACTATTTCCTGCATTAACTGACACTGACATAGCAACTGCTAAATTTGGCTCTATTGATGAAATATTTTCATAAAAAGCATAATAAGTACCAGGATATACTGGATTAGCATTAGCCATAGTGCCACATTGTAATAATGGTTGATATTCAACGCAACCACCAATTCCAACCCAAATACACGCTTGCTTTATCGAACTTACATTACTAATTACTGGTTGTATAAAGGTACCTGTCACATATTGAAATAACCCTGTTTTATCAGTAGCACCTCCAGAAAGGTAACTAGTGTTAGTACAGTTAACTATCCCTGCCCAATTACTACCTGTTTGTGTTGAATACGGACTTGCTGTTGAGTTCTTTTTCACATATGCTTTTGATGGCTTCACTGCTTTTTTAAAATTTTTAAGTTGGTTTTCCCAATCTTTTTGCAAATTTGGATCACTTGGTCTCAATGGGAGCCCATATTCTGCTAATTGCTCATTCGTTGCTTTCTTTGGATTAAAATTGTTTGGTGGTATTGGATACGAATTTGTTACACCATTGATAATAAAATTAACAGATTCTCCACCACCCGGTAAAGGTGTAATTGAAGAAGGATAATAAGTGTCAAATGAAGTAGGGTCAATTACAGTCGGATCAAAAGTTGCATCAACTACAGTTATACTATCAGAAGTTGCCACAGGGTCAATAGCTGGATTTGTTATCGTGGTCGCAAAGCACACTACATTTAAAAGTAAGACTAAACTTATCGTCAATGCTGTTATTAAAGTTATCTTTCCTTTTCTTATTCTCATATCATTATACACCTCTAATAATAATTATTATATTAATTTTGAGCTCAAAAATTAACTTCTATTATTTGGTAAATCCATTATATATATCAGTAGTCAATAATTTTAAATAAAATTAATTGATAATTTTTAAATATATTCTTTTTATTATAAATCCAATTATTGTCATATTAAATCATAGAGAAATATATTCTCAAAATAAAAAAGTCCAAAATCAAATTTTAAACTTTTAAAAAAACTATTTTATTTCTATGCATTTTGATTAAAAAAAATTATTTTTTTAATCACTTTTTTTTATTCTGAGAATATGATGATAATAGATTTAATAATAATATTATTTTGGAGGATTTAATAATGAAGAAGATTAAAGAAGAGAGAGTTATATTAGGAGATGATCTTAGACCAAATTACAGGCTTAAAACTGACCACACTAGAATACTCGCTGAAGACATCCCTTTGAATCACTCAGCTGAATTCATTGAAGAGATGAGAAAACATGATAATGATGTCCTGATCAGAAGATCTAAGATTTTTAATGAAAGACCGGAATTTTTTAATAAAGTGCAAATGATCGATATCGATATAATAAACGATGACTTTGCACCATGGAATTTGTTCGAATGGCCTACAAAGATGGAACAGGTTGACCTTATTCGGTCCATAGAAAATGTAGGTTTAATTTATCCGATTTATGTCACTGTCGACAAATTCGGAAGATATAATGTGATAATTGGTCGATGCAGGCTGCTGGCTTATTGCGATATATACCAAAAAAAATTTTTAGAAGAATATCGTTATATACCTTGCTATGTAATACCCTTTGAAGAAGTGGATGAACTTTTTATTCGTTCTATGATGATAGAGTCGAATATTTCGTTCAGAAAAATCTCTAAAGGAAACATGGTACGTGCACTCTTAGAAAACTACGAGATCATGAAAAAAACTAAAATCTATCGCAATTCGCAAAATATCGGGATGGAACTGTCGAAACAGTTTAAAATCTGCGAATCGACGGTGTTTAATTATTTAAAGGTGAAGAGCTTATGCGAGCCAGCACAAACTTTATTGTATGATGATGAGATCACAATGCAAGTTGCCACTTATTTAACAAAGGTTCCAAAAGATATTCAAGAGAGGATCTTAGAGACTTGCGGCAAAGAAGGAGTTAAAGCCATCTTTAGGTTAAAGCTTTTGACAAATAAAGAGGATATAACTGTAGAACAATTAGAAAAAGATATAAAGAGGGTTAATGAAATATTGCCTCAAAAGACTAAGATAACTATTGAAGTAAGTAAAGCTCTGCTAAGCCCAATGATGCAACATCTTTTAGATTTTAAAAGAGATAAAGCTGCTACAGTAGCTTCTAGGATGCAAGGTAAATTTAAAGATGTGTATAATGTAAGGTTTAATGATAAAGATCTAGGGTATTTTAAAGGCTCTATCGATAAGACTGTATTTAAAAAACTGATGTCAAAAACTTTGATGGATATGGCGAATATAAAATAAAATTTACTATGCGTATGGACTGTTTGCTATGCCTTTAAATAAACTTCATTAGCTTTAAGATTTAGTTTTTTGGAGTTAACTA
>WQUF01000447.1 GCA_009785875.1 Oscillospiraceae bacterium
GTGGAAAAGATATCAGCAGTTTAGTGAGTATATTGATTTTAATTGCTACTATTATCGTTTTTTATGGATTATCTGTCATCAACATGAAAAGGAAAAAGGTGTATTAAAAGATTGTAGCAGGGTTATAATTAAATTACAACCCTGTTTTTAATTCATAGTCAGCTACAGAATTTTTATAATAACACTTCTGTGGTTATTTTTTCAGCACTTACGAATTTTACTATGCTTCTTCCTTTGATATTCAAGAAACCTTCATCAACTATTTTTTTTGTGAATGCAGATACTTCAGAACTTGAGATATCTGCTCTGATATCCTTGAATTTTAGGCTTGTTCTCTTTCCTTCAGCATCTTCAAATATGATATTTAGTGTAATGGTATCCAATATTTTCACCTCCTCATCTCATTTTAATAAAATTCTTTATATCAATCTTCTAGAAGCATATCTTCAGTTTTCTTTATTATTTTTTCATTAGCGTAAGCCATGAGGTCTCTTAACATAAGCGCAACCTCAAAAACTTTATCATCTGTTATATCATTGCTTATATTGTTGATGGAAAGGCTTTTCGATATGCTTTGGCCTTGATCATTCAACATTTTGTAAGTCATTGATAAGCTATTTCTCATTCTTACTTTTACCATTTATTTCACCTCCTTTAAATTGCTTTACATAACTATACTATGATGGAAAACTAAAATTGACACAAAAAAATAAATAAATTAAGTGGAACATTTTACCCAATCCATCATATGATAATATATAAAATGAGTTTAAAAGGATGGATACTATGAAATATGAATTTGATAAAAATGATGAAGTGATTGAAAGCTATGATCTTTGGGAATTAGAAGAAAGGAATATAGAATATCTTAAGGATTTGCTTAAAAAACTTAATTTTGATAGGTATATGGACATCGAAAATGCCTTTATTCCTAAAGAGGAAGATGAAATGGAGACTCTTGGGATCGAGGATTTATTCCCTAATGCAACTATAACTATTCTCGATGAAAGTGTTCCTGCTGCACCTAAAAGTAAAATGTCTTCAGCCAACATACAAACTAAGGTTAAGCCTATTATCCAAGAAAAGGATTTTATTTTAGACCAAAAAGTGAAATACAATGATACTATTGAGCACATTCACATATCTAAACTATTTGAAATCGATGAGTCCATTAATTTCTTTCCATTACCTGATGATGAAGAGCTATTGAATTTGATGGAGAACATTGAAAACTTTGGCATTTTAAGCCCTCTTTTGGTTATTAAGTCTGGAGACGCTGATGAATACACTGTTGTAAGCGGAAGATCTAGGCTCATTGCTTTAAATCACTTATGGAGCAATACAGCTGACGAAAGGTATTTATACGCACCTTGTCTGATATTGCATCAAAATACGGATCCTGCAATAATTCAGAGCATAATCATTTCTGAAAATTTAAGCTATAGAAAGATACCAAAGGATATCCAGGTTAGAGCAATTTTGCTTCTAGATAAAATTTTAACTAAATCTAAAAAGTATAGAACTCAAATGAACATAACAGATAAAATTGCTGAAAGTGCTGGGATATCGAGAACAACGGCAAATACCATTAGAGGATTTAAGAATCTATCTCCTTTAGCTTTAGACTTGCTCTATAAGAATCACATCAAAAGGGGAGCTGCAAGGTTATTATCGATGATAGAAAGCCATGAAACTCAGGATTTAATCATAAATGGGCTTGGGAATCAAATAAATGATCTTAATAAAATAAGGGAGATGCTTGTGGGACCGAGTAAAGGTGTATACGACAAAGAATTAGGGAAAACAGTACCTGAGACTTGGGAGAAGAAGATAGATAGAACAATGAGAATGGTTCCAAGTACTGCAAAGATTACGCTTTATATTGCAAGTGGCGAAGTTGAAGAGGTCTTAAAGGCTATAATTCCGATCAGGAGCAAGGCAGTTTCAAAGTATAAGACATTTAAAGATAATGAGATCAATAAATACTTTAGAGTGGCTTTGGATGACAACACAATAGAACAATATTTAAGAAAAGGGTTTGTAACTAAGGAGACTATCGATTTAGTTAGAAGTGGGGATTATAAAGAAATTATAAAATATTCTAAAGAGGTAATTAATACGTTTTAATTTGATATCAATTAGTGAAATTTCTACATTGAAATCTTTAAGCAAAAGTTTATAAAAAACCTTGATAAATATGATATTTATCAAGGTCTAGAAGATAATTGAATATAAAATTAAATTAGCTCTTTTGCTATCTTGCTTTTGCTATGAAGGTGGCAGGATATAAAATGCCCTGGTGTAATTTCAATAAGGGGCGGCTCCTTGGAACGGCAAATATCTTTTGCTTCAATACAGCGATTAGCAAACCTGCATACCGGTTCCGGATTGATAGGAGATGTAACTTCACCCCTTAGCAAAATGCGCTCAGGTCTATTATGTATGCGTGGCACAGGAATAGCAGAAAGTAGTGCCCTTGTATAAGGATGCAGAGGTCTTGCAAACAGCTCTTCAGCTGGTGCTTTTTCTATCATTCTGCCCAAATACATGACCATAATATCATCAGAGAAATGGTTCACCACCGATAAACTGTGAGTGATAAAGATATAGGTTACTCCGGTATCACGTTGAACCTTCTTCAATAGGTTCAATATTTGAGCTTGAATGGAAACATCCAGTGCAGAAACCGGTTCGTCGCAAACAATAAATTTTGGATCCATCGCTAGAGCACGTGCTATACCGATACGCTGCCTGCGTCCCCCGTCCAATTCATGAGGATAAGTGTTTATCAAGCGTTCCGCCAGACCAACGGTATCCATCAATTCCAGTACTCGCATAAAACGCTTATCCTTATCCGGAATAAGTTTAGCCAGAATAATTGGTTCTTCAATGGTTTCTGAAACTGTTTTACGTGGATTCAAAGAAGCAAAAGGATCCTGAAATATCAGCTGCATATGCTGGCGCATATTTCTAAGCTTTTTTTTGTTTAATTTTATCACATCTATGCCATCAAAAATAATTTCACCGCTTGTAGGCTCAATTAGACGCAAAATAGTTCTTCCTGTGGTGGTTTTACCGCATCCGCTCTCACCTACTATGCCCAATGTTTTCCCTGCCTCAATAGTAAAGCTCACATCATCCACTGCATGGAGCGTACCCATTGGGACGTGAAAATACTTTTTAAGGTTTTTTACTT
>WQUF01000448.1 GCA_009785875.1 Oscillospiraceae bacterium
TGGTCTCGGATTTACAATTAATTTTGGAAACCCATTTGCTATAATCATCATCATTTTATTAGTTACTTTTATAGTTTTAAAAAAAATTGGTATATTTTGAATAGAAAAAGAACTTAAAAGTCTAAAAAAATAGGCTTTTGAGTTCTTTTTCAAATGGAATATGTAGGGATCTTTAAATGCTCCAAACGGCAGTGGTGATGAAGTGGTAATTTGAGTATCAGCAATTTCTTTTCTTTCAAAGGCTTTGCGTGAAATGAGCATTCGCAATTCTCTTACGCTAAGTAAACCATTCATTGATTCCTTTGCATAAAATATTTATTATAGTTTATCCTTTAAAATTAATTTTGTTACTAAAATAAAAAGATTATGAACTAATTAAAATATATTGACATAGACTGTATTAAGGAATAAAATAAATAAACGAATATATCTAAGAAATAAAATAAATAAGCAAATATATCTAATGAGAGGAATAGTATTAGAAAAATATTTTAAGAGAGCTGATGGTTTGGTGCAAATTAGTATTATTTTTTTAAGAATCCAACCTTGAGGAAATTGCGATGAGCAAAGCGCCAATCACGTTACGATTTTAAGTGGATAATCTTAAACTATAGATTATCAATTAAGGTGGTATCACGGTCTTTTCGTCCTTACTTTTTAGGCGAAAAGGCTTTTTTATTTATATAAGGAGGAAAAAACATGTTAGACATAAACTTAATTAGAAATAACCCTGAAAAAGTTAAAGCTTCATTATTAAAGAAGATGGATGAAGTTGATTTTACCAAGCTTCTTGAAAATGATCAAAAAAGAAGAAACATATTAGTTGAAGTTGAATCTTTAAAAAATCAAAGGAATACCATATCAAAAAAGGTTGGAGAATTAAAATCTAAAAAATTAGCAGTAGATCCTAGTTTATTTGATGAGGTTAATTCAATATCAAGTAAAATTGAAGGGTATGAAAAAGAACTTTTAGCAACAGAAAGCGATATGAATACATTTCTGCAGTCTCTCCCTAATCCACCTGATGACGATATTTTACCCGGCGGAAAAGAAAATAATCAGGTCATAAGAACTTTTGGAGAAAAGCCTAAATTTGATTTTGAACCTAAAAACCATATGGATCTTTGCAAAATGCATTCATTAATAGATTACGAAAGAGGAGTAAAATTATCCGGCAACGGCTTTTGGATCTATAAAGGCTATGGTGCAATGCTCGAATGGGCACTATTGAACTATTTTATTGAAAACCATATAAAATCTGGTTATGAATTTATGCTTCCACCCCATATTTTAAATTATGAAGCTGGATTTACCGCAGGGCAATTTCCAAAGTTTCAAGATGAGGTATTTAAAGTAGATGCCCATGAATCAAGAGGGCAATTTATGCTGCCAACTGCAGAAACTGCTCTTGTAAACGTCCATAGAGATGAAATTTTAAAAGAAGATGAGCTTCCTAAAAAGTATTTTGCTTATACACCTTGTTACAGAGTAGAAGCTGGCAGCGCAGGAACTTCAGAGAGAGGAATGATTCGTGGACATCAATTCAATAAAGTTGAACTATTCCAATACACTAAACCTGAGGATTCAGACAGTGCTCATGAAGAAATGATTTCTATGGCTGAGAATTTATTGAGAGGATTAGGATTGCATTATCAGGTTTCAAAACTTGCAGCAAGAGATTGCAGCGCATCCATGGCAAGAACTTATGATGTTGAAATCTGGATTCCAAGTATGAATGAATATAAAGAAGTGAGTTCAGCATCAAACGCTAGAGATTATCAGGCAAGACGAGGTATGATGAGATTTAAAAGGAATAACAGCAAAAAAACTGAATACCTTCACACTTTAAATGCATCAGGTCTTGCTACTAGTAGGCTTTTCCCAGCTTTAATTGAACAAATGCAGCAGAGCGATGGAAGTATTTTAATACCAGAACCACTTAGAAAATGGGTAGGATTAGATTATATTAAGTAAATTATTAACTTCTCTATAATATTTAAATGTAGAGAAGTTTTTTTGATTTTTTAAGAGAAAACGGTTACTTATTTTTAATTTTCATGAATAATTAATAAATAACGACAAAAAATAAAGACACAAGATAAAATAAATTTCGAAAGGAAGTTAAAAAATGGATAGAGTTCATTATGAGGTTGATGGTATAATAAACAACAATATGAAGACAGCTTTAAAAAACGCCCTTGAAAACATTGATGGAGTTCAGATGGTGAATGTTGATTTAGGGAATCAAACAGTTGAAGTTGGGTATAATGAAAATACAGACCATGTATCGGTTAAACGCTGCATTGAAAAATCAGGGGTTACAATTAATTCTTACACTAAGTAATGGACAAGTATCTATAGAACTACTAGGTCAGTTGTTAAAATTGCAATTGACCTAATTTTATTTAATAAAAAAATGTAAAAACCAACAGAAAACTATTGACTAAGCTTAAATAATTTAGTATTATATATCTTGTCAGCTTTGACACAGCAAATTTAGGCCCGTTGGTCAAGCGGTTAAGACATCGCCCTTTCACGGCGGTATCAGGGGTTCGAGTCCCCTACGGGTCATCAGGGCGCTTAGCTCAGCTGGGAGAGCACCTGCCTTACAAGCAGGGGGTCACAGGTTCGATCCCTGTAGCGCCCACCATTTTATTTTTTTGGCCCAGTGGCTCAGTTGGTTAGAGTGTCGGCCTGTCACGCCGAAGGTCGAGGGTTCAAGTCCCTTCTGGGTCGTTTTGCCGGCATAGCTCATCTGGTAGAGCAACTGACTTGTAATCAGTAGGTGGTGGGTTCAAGTCCTACTGCCGGCATATTTTAAATTTAAGGTTGTGCTTTATTTTTATAGGGTATGACCTTTTATTTTATTTAAGATGAGTTTTTAACAAAAGTTATCAACAGTTTTTACATAATTATCAACATTAATTGTGGATAATTTTTATATGCAATGGTAAATACTATTATTATTAGAAATTTTTGCTAATTTTAAAAAAATATATATAGTAGTTTTAAATAACAGCAAACTATTAAATCTATGTGAAATAAATATAGTTAGCTTGTAATGAGGTTAAAGATACTGTATAATAAAATATAAGCTTTTATAAAGGAAGTGAAAATTTTGAATGTAAAACATAGCAATGAAAATAATTTAAAGAAAAATTCTCATATAGAAAATAATCCTATTGTAAGCTATGACCAATTGCCTATGTATGATTTATTTTTATCCCAAGTGACAGATTACCTAAATGATAAATTTGTAGGTGAAGGTTTCACAAATAATATAATACAAAATTACATTAAGAATGAAGCTATTTCAAGGCCTGAAGATAAGAAAAAACGTGGATATACAAAAAAACACATAATTCAGCTGGTCCTGCTCAGTTATATGAGACCAGTTCTTACCACAGAAGAAATAAAAAAAGTTTTTAGTTTAGCTTTTAATGATATCAACAACGATGAAGATGACATCATATCATGGGAAGAAGCATACAAAGTTTTTTCTGCAATCCAATACGATAATTTTCATACCTTTTTAGATAAAATTGTAAATTATAATATCGATAGTTCAGATGAGCTTTTAAAGCTTATGAATATTGAAGGAGAAGATGAAGAAAGAATAAAAGTTTTTCTTCTTGTGCTTTTTTTAGTATCTGAAGCAAGTGCAATTAAAAAGATAGCTCAAAATATCGTTGATAAATTTAACAATTAACAGGCAAGATTATTTGCCTGTCAATTGTTCTAATTTTCTTAATATGTGAGTCTTAAAAAACTTAAAATAAAGTATCTGTATGACAAATATAGTGCTTATAACTGCAAATGCTGGATATAGGTAATTCACTAAATTTGCAAAACCAAATTGAGATATTACTACTGCTACTGCAAGCATTATAAAGATAGCATATTCATAAGGTATTTTAAGCAGCTTACCTATTGTCCCGGAAAGCGTAAATACATCTGACACTACTGTTGAAAACATCTCAAGCCACATTACAATTAAAAGCATCGCTTGAACAAATCTTGAAAAAATTCCTGTCACATATAATAGAGGTATTTCTTTTTGGAATATTTCAGGAACATTGATGATTAAAACAAAATTTAATATGAGAGACAGCAGTGTAAGGAGAACTGCACCAATTATTATGCCTCCATTTAAAACTTTCTTATCCTTTATTTCGTAAATAAGCGGTATTAAAACTCCACAACAAGCAAAAATATTAAACGATCCATAATTTATCGATTGAAAGAGCCAAAAATTTGGCTTAGTATCTATGGATAATATGTACTGAAGGCTTATTTTATCGCTAGGATGAATAAGGTGTAAAACAAAAATAGTCAAGATTATTATAGTCAAAAGTGGTACTATGATGGAATTTACTTCTATAAGCCCTTTTGTTTTTCTAAGTGTGATGAAAATTGTTATGCTTAGCATGATCACCAAACCAATCCATTTAGGCACATTAAAGAATTCATTTAATAATGACCCACTTCCAGCTAGAATTATGCTCGAACTCGACAAGAATAACGTGCTTAAAAGTAATGTGATTATGGATCCAAATATGTTTGGACTTACTAACTTAATCAGATCGTTATAGGATTTCAAATTATATTTAAGAGATAAATCCACTATATTTTTCCCAACGAAAATGTATAAAAGCATTACCACTAAGAGACCAATAAAGCTCTTATACCCATATTGAGTAAAAAAAATCATTATTTCCCTTCCAGATGCAAGTCCTGCTCCTACAACAGTTCCTACAAATACAGCTGCAATTTGCAGAGATTTCTTGATATTAACCCCCTCCTAAGCGTTATAACTATTATATGTTATTATATGATTCTCTTTGATATAATTATGATAGAATATAAAAGAAGGAGCCTTTTTTGTGAAAGAGAATGGGGTGGTAAAAGATATCACAGCATAGATTATTTTTTAAAAGAGAAATTTAAGGAGTTTTTTTTGTGAAAGAGTGGAATGGTAAAAGATACCACAGCATAGATTATTTTTTAAAAGAGAAATTTAACGAGAAGATCTTTAAAATTCCACTGGATGCAGGATTTACATGCCCTAATAGAGATGGTACCGTAGCTTTTGGAGGTTGCATTTTTTGTTCAAAAAAGGGTTCTGGAGATTTTACTGTTGATTCAAAGAAAAGCATCCATGATCAATTTACAGATATGAAGAAAGTTATGGAGAAAAAATGGAAGTGTAAAAAATATATAGCTTATTTTCAAGCGTTTACTAATACATATGGACCTATTGAAAGGTTAAAAGAAGTTTATTTTGAGGCTTTAAAAGAGGATGGAACTATCGGCATCGCTATAGCTACCAGACCTGATTGTTTAAATGAAGAAGTTCTTGATCTTTTAAGCATCATAAACGAAAAGACTTATTTATGGGTGGAGCTTGGACTTCAGACAGCAAATGAGGACGTTGCAGCATATATTAATAGAGGATATAAATTAAATATATTTGATGAGGCGATGAAAAACTTAAAAAAAAGATGCATTGATGTTGTTGTTCATATTATATTTGGCTTGCCAGGTGAAACCAAGGAATCCATGATGGATTCTGTAAAATACGTTTCTTTAAAGAATATTGATGGGATAAAATTTCATCTTCTGCATCTAGTTAAGGACTCTCCTCTTTATGAAATGAGCTGCAAAGATGGCATTAAATTTTTATCTAAAGAAGAGTATATAGATTTAATATGCAAATCTATTTCAATTTTAAATGAAAACATAGTAATCCATAGGTTGACAGGGGATGGACCTAGAGATACACTGGTTGGACCTTTATGGAGTTTAAAGAAATGGGAGATCTTAAATGAGATAGATAATGAGTTAAAGATCAGAAACATTTATCAAGGTATTTATTCTTAATTTGGATCTTTATACAAATAAGTTTCGTTCAATTTGGACTTTATGTTTATAGATATTTCTTGGCTTTAAAGTTAAAATATTATTAGATTAAAAAAAGTTATTTGTAAGGAGTGTTTTATAGTGGCTAGTTTATCTTTGAGGAATATAACGAAAGTATATCCAGGCAATGTAACTGCAGTAAAAGATTTTAATTTAGAAATACTAGATAAAGAATTTATAGTGTTTGTAGGGCCTTCTGGATGTGGAAAAACAACTACTTTGAGGATGATTGCAGGTCTTGAAGACATAACTAAGGGTGAGCTTAGGATTGCTGATAAAATAGTTAACGATGTAGCACCAAAGGATAGAGATATCGCCATGGTTTTCCAAAACTATGCACTTTATCCACATATGTCAGTTTATGACAATATGGCTTTTGGATTAAAGCTTAGAAAAGTTCCAAAAGATGCCATCGATAAGAAAGTTAAGGAAGCTGCCAATATTCTCGGTATAACTCATCTATTAGATAGAAAGCC
Source organism: Oscillospiraceae bacterium (assembly GCA_009785875.1). Lineage (GTDB taxonomy): Bacteria > Bacillota > Clostridia > Clostridiales > Clostridiaceae > WQUF01. The sequence goes on from WQUF01000448.1 coordinate 6,396, forward strand.
AAAGGCTTTGTCAGGAGGTCAAAGGCAAAGGGTTGCTTTAGGTCGTGCTATAGTCAGAGAACCAAAGGTTTTCCTAATGGACGAACCTCTTTCAAACCTGGATGCAAAACTAAGAGTACAGATGAGAACTGAAATATCCAAGCTTCATAATAAGTTACAGACTACATTTGTTTACGTAACTCACGACCAAACTGAAGCTATGACAATGGGTACAAGAATCGTTGTTATGAAAGATGGTCTTATACAGCAAGTTGATACACCTCAATTCATTTATGATCATCCAGATAACATGTTTGTAGCTCAATTCATCGGATCACCTCAAATGAATACAGCTGAAGCTAAAATTTCAGAACAAAATGGTAGAGTGGTTGCTAAATTTGAAGATACAACTATCTTTTTACCTGATGACAAAGCATCTGTTCTTAAAAAGGGAGGCTATATTGGAAAAGATGTTGTATTAGGTATAAGACCTGAAGATATCGATGACAAACCTGAATCACTTCAAAAATTTAAAGATGGTGTATTTAAAGCTGAAGTTGAAGTTACTGAGCTTATGGGAGCAGAAACTTATCTTTACCTTGTAAAAGGAAATTCAAGGATAACAGCACGTGTAGATGGTTCATCTTCTGCAAAAATAGGAGAAAATTTAAATCTCGCTATGGACCCAAGTAAAATACACATGTTTAATAAGGAAACAGAATTAACTATATTTTAAATCGGAGGTATAATGGAAAGCTTAACTAATTTTTTAGGTGAGCTTAGAGAAAATTGTAAAATTGATTTTAAGATTGTATCTGATAATAATAAAATTATTTTTAATAGCATAGATGATATTGAAAATCCAATTAAAATAGATATAAGCTTGGGAAAAGCTCAAGCTTATATTATTTTAGATAAGAAATTTCAAGGGAATATTAACTTATTAAAATTTATAGTAAACTCTAAGTTAAAGGATTATGACCAGATAAAGGAAGATGTAATAAATCAATTGCTTCACAATGAAGATGTGCCGATTAAGTTTGTAGAAGAGCATTTATCTTTTATTTTTAATGGTGCCACATCATTTGTAATTTTTTCAAATTCTAAGCAAACAGAAGTTTTAAACATAATTAAACAATTATATAATGAAGAAGAAGTTGTCATCGCAATTCAAGGGGAATATATAATTTTAAGTGGGATCTTTGAAAACCCTATGGAACATGCTCAGAGCATATTAGATGCTATTTTTTCCAATGTATTTTCAAAATGTTATATTAGTTTTTTCAACACTTCTAGTAGCATAGAAAGTTTTAAGCTCAATATCGAGAGGGCAAAGGAAGCTATAAGAATTGGTCTTGAGTTCGGAATTAAAGGCGAAATATTTCTATACAATGATGTGCTGTTTGGAAAGATTATCGATAGCATAGATAAAAATCTTCAAAATGAATTGATAATAAAGCTTAAAGATTCATTTAATTCCTTTGATAATGAACTTATTTTGACTATAGAAGAATTTTTCAATTGTGGGCTAAACATATCCGATGCAGCAAAAGTATTATATGTGCATAGAAATACCCTTATTTATAGACTGAATAAAATTTGTACGGAGACAGAATTAGATATTAGGATATTTAAGGATGCAGTTATCTTTCTCATATCTTTTATGCTATGGAAAAAAAATAGAGGAAATATTATTTAATAGAAGTTCTTTATGTAGAGAATTAAGGAGGAAAATAGATGGATGAAGTTAAGCTAATAATGACCTTTGAAAATTCCTCTGGTGACAAAACAATGATCAATATAAGCGGTGTCAGACCGGATATTACAAAAACAGAAGTTGACGCATTGGGGAATTTTCTGGTGGATAAGACTATTTTCTCGTATAAGAACTCAAGTTTAACCAAATATACTGGTGCACAGGTTCAAACTATTCACACAGAAATCTTGGCGTGATTCAAATCAGTTGACACCATTTAAGTTTATAATATCACTTAAAGTATTGATTTCATCAGATTTTGTGAACATAATAAAACAAAATGTGTCAACTGATTTGATCATTTTTTGAAACACACCGAGATCTTATAAAATATTTTCTAGAGCTTTCGCTTATTAATTTAAGTGGAAGCTTTTTTGTTCTATTTTTGTATTAATAATCATATACATATTAAAAATGAGACAAATTTAGAAAGGAGCTATATTATGGATAATATAGAAAAACCAGAATTATCTTTAGAAGAAAAAGCAGCCATCATAGACGCTTGTAAGATGTTTGGGATTGGGGCAAATAACGGAGAAGATCTTAGCATCAAAAATCCTTCTGAGGAACCTGATTCATTGGAAATATTTGATGTGTCAGAGACAGAAGATGAAGCTCATAAATCTATTTTTGATAATGAAAAAATTAACTTGACTAAAAAATCTAATGATATTGATTTAGGAAGTATCATGAATTTTCAAGAGATGAGAGA
>WQUF01000449.1 GCA_009785875.1 Oscillospiraceae bacterium
TATCTTTTTTTCCTGTCAAAAGCTTTAATCTGTGGATTGCTTTGACTCCCTCTACTCCATAAACTTCAAGTATCTTCTCTTGAGTCTCCTTTGGAACTTTAGCAAGATAAGTCGCTACTTGCAATGTTATCTTTTCATCGTACAAAAGTGCAAGACCTGTATTGCAAAGATCTCTGGTCTTCAGAAAATTAAACGTCGTAGCTTCGCTGACATTAAATAACTTCGCAATTTCCATTCCGACATTTTTCTCGTTCCTGTATTTTTTGCTCTCCTTCATAATTTGATAGTTTTCAATCAAAGCCCTGATCATATTGAATTTAGAGATCTTTCTGAAACAAATGTTCGACTCTATCATCATCGTGCGAATTTGAAGCTCATCTATTTCATCCAATGGAATCACATAGGTCGGAATGTACTTATATTTATCGCTAAATCCAGTTTGTTCATAAAGATTGCAATAAGCAATGAGTCTGACTCTTCCAATTATTACGCTATATCTTCCATCTTTATCGATGGTGCAATAGATTGGATTTAGTAGACCAACATTTTCAATGCTTCGCATAAGATCGTATTGTTCCATCTGGTCTGGCAGATCAAAATGATTCCAATCGCTAAAACTATCTTGAATTTCTTCAACATTTATCATTTGAAGATTCTTGTGAAAACAAGGTTTCTCATTTATGCTTTGAGCCCTGAGTTTAAGGATCTCAATTTCTCTATCAGCACGTATTTTCATCTCTTCAGCAGTTCTAGGTATGATGAGTTCCTCTGAATGCAATCTAGGATCAGGAATATATGGCTTTAAATTCATTCCCAATTCTCCTCTTTCTAATTTTACTCGTTTCATAATTTTCTCCTTAACATTCCTTTAATTTATTATATGATCTAGTAAAATAAGTGTTACAAATAAATAATTTTAAGTGTAACATTTTTGATCTTCCCTCATAGAATAATAATGAGATTTACCATAAAGAAAATGGGGGTGAAAAAATGGTAAACGAAATTATTAAATCGAATTCGGTGATAGTATCATATTCCATGCTATCTGCCGAAGGGAAATCGCAGAACAAGAGACAGATATTAAATGTAATGGCAACTGGAGCATCAAATGAAGACTTCTATGAAATCGGAAGAGCTTTAGGTGACATGCTTATGTCTGCGCCGAAAGATATACTAAAAAATAGTATATCTCTTTTGACGGAGGTGTAAGATGATTTTCGTGGATTATTATTTCAAGTTGAGCAATGGGACAACAAAGAAGCTCACTGTGAAAGATTTAAAAGAGAATATTGATGCAACAGAGATTTTCGCTTTTTCAGATTTATTGATTGCAAAAAATTCTACTTTGAATCTAATACCCATAGTCTCACTTGAATCCTGTGTGAAAAGAACCTTAGATGAAGAAGTTTTAAAATAAATTTAAAGACTACTATCCAAAAAAATTAGTGGGTAGTAGTCTTTGAAAAAATTATAGTATTATGCCTATTTTTTCAAATCCTCAAATAATTCTTTAATTTTCTTAACATCCTCTCGACTAGCTTCTTTTTCTCCATATCTTACCTCCAAATAAATAGATCGTATCCCATCTATTACTTCATCTTTTTTAAATTTATCTTTTGAAAGTTTTTCATAGTCTAAACTTGTAAAGCTCTTATTAATAGGTATACCAAATTTTATGCATAGTAAAAGAAATTTCTTATAAATTAATCTCACTTGATTTAATTTCCTGCTTTTATTCTTAGAAAAGGATTCCTCATCTTTAACTATAGGGATCCGCTCTTCCATTACGTCATCATGAACCATATAACCTCTATCTCTCATCATGAACTTTTTAAACAATTTATAGGCAAAAAATATTAAAAAGCAAATAAAAATCACCATGAATACCATCTTAAAAACTTGAAAACCTGCACCATTATAGTTTATATTTTGATTTAAGTATTGCTGTGTACTATTAATTTCTTCTGCACTATTGTCAACATTCATTGGTAGTTCAAGTTCACCTCTACTGATGCTTTTTAAAAAGTAATAGAGTAGCAAACCTAAATATGAAACTCCTGTAAATATTAACATCAAAACCGGTATCAATATATTAAAATATATAAAGCTAAATACTGCCTTTAAAACTTGAAAAGAAGTTTTTGAGGCAAATATCAGTCCAGCACCAAGAGTTAATATAACAGGTAGTATAGTTAAAATCTTAAACTTAACCTGCTTTAAAACGCTCTCATCTTGTTTAAGCATCCTCATCAAGATCACCGAGCTTACTAAAAATATAAGTACATATGGCAGTGAATATGGCAGTGAATTTTCCATAAAATTTTCATAAAGATAAAATAAAATTATCAGCATAAAAGGTCCGGCTATCTTTAAATATAAAAAAAACACATCACTATAAACAAAATCATACTTAAATTTCTTAATTTTATAAACATTGTAAGCAATATAAAAAATTGGAGGAAGTAAAACGATGATATTCACTAAATTTATAGGTATTACAAAAAAACAGCTTACCATTAAGACTAAAGGCAAGTACTTTATAAACCCTCTGGACTTTAAAATTGCTGATAAAAATGCTGATATTACCATGATAGGAACAGCTATCAAAACATTATTACCTGTAAATAAATACGAGAAAAAATTTGCGAAAGTAAAATAAAAACATATGTCGCTGAGCATCTTCAGTGTAAACACTAAATTCATTTTATAGCCTCCTCAGCACTTATTATCAAAACATCGGAATAATTTGCATATAGCTTATCCAAATGCTTAAAATCTTTATGAGGAGTGATTATTATTGTAGACCTTTTAGATGAAATTCTATATATTGATTTATCGATAGTCTTGTCAAATCCTTCAGTAAAATCATAATGAGCCCTACCCAACCCCTCTAAAATTGTATAAAAATGCTTCCTGCCAAGTCCTTCATATATATAGAACCATCTGGATATGGCATTTGATGTAGTGCTATTCGTAAAAAAATCATATTTAATCCCTTTTTCCTCCATGATCCTGCACACGGTTCTAGTGATAGAATAGCATTTTTCAATTAAAAGCTCTTTCACTATACCTGTAGTGTTACATTCAACGTTAAGAAGTATGGAAACCGATGGATCTGTTGTAAAATCAAATTTTTTCACCATGAGCCTATTGACCTTAGCACTTTGAGTCCAAGATA
>WQUF01000450.1 GCA_009785875.1 Oscillospiraceae bacterium
CAAAGTTTCAAAGAAACAACAGCGACTATTACTTCAAGGTTAGATTCAATGAACAAGATATGAAGTGCTACTTGGAAAAAGACTATGTTGATGCTAAAACTCTTGGAAGAGTTAAGGCTAAGAATTTTACTGAGTTAAAGAATTATAAATAATTTTTAAAGGGAAAAGCCTTTATAATTAGGCCTATTAAAAAAATACTAAAGATATGATGCCTTGGGAAAGCAGTAAGTCACCTTAAGATGCACGACAATAAATAGCAAAAGAACAAATTTAATAAAACATTGCAAAAGTGCAAAAATGACACCATCAAGTTAGTGTGCCTTTTTTTATTTTTTGCAGGAAAATCACTTAAATTAAATTTAATATTCTTGATAAAATAGAGTCTTTTTTAGCGTGATTGGGTGATGATTCATAAAACATGTTGAACGGTTTTTTATTAAAATGGTTCTAATTTTGAAAAATAGATGTGTACAATTTTTTGAAAGTTAGACCCTAGCAAAATGCGTCTTTCGACATTTTTATTTAGACTCTGTGAATTTGATTTGCCAAATGATGAATTTGATATGATGCTACTTATGGGAGCTTTATATCATTTACAAGAAAATTATATGATTTGTAAGCAGAATATTGTTGTTTAAAGGTATACTCATGGGCGACATTATAATGCATTTTTAATTTATAAATGATATACTATTATAAATATCTAATAGAATTCCGAGGTGTTTAATGTGGTAAAGGCTACAAAATTAGATGGTTTATACAGTGTTTTAAAAAAAGATGCTTTGACAATTAAAAACATGGATGATTTTTACTATGATGGTACAATGGAAGTTAGGACAGGTGATAAATACATAACTCCAACTAAAAATATTTTTAATTCTATATACAAATTAGATACTAAAATGGCTTTCTTATTTATGGGTCATCAGGGATGTGGAAAATCAACTGAACTTAATGAACTCAGCATTAAATTAACAAATGAAGGATTTATGGTAAAAACTATAGATACATCTTTAGAAATCGATATGCAAAATGCTTCCTATTGGGATTTACTCATCTTAATAGGCAAAAAAATGATTGAAATGGCTGAGGATTGTCATTGTTATATAAGTGAAAAAAACTTAAATAAACTTAAGAGTTTCTGGGATAGCATTGAAATTGAAAGCTTTCAATCGAATGCTAGAGAAATGAATGCATCAATAAATGCCGAGGGTGGACTCCAAACAATGATTTTAAAATTATTTGGAAACGCTTTGGCAGAAATTAAATATAGCAATGAAAATCGCAAAACGATCAGGCATAAAGTAGAACAAAGTGCATCTGAATGGATTGAGATAATAGATTCAATCTCTAATGCAATTTCTAATAAGTTTGAAGAAAAGCGTCCTGTGATAATATTTGAAGATTTGGATAAATTGCGAGAAGAAATAGCATGGTCTATCTTTTTTGGATATGCTAATGTCATGTCTGATATCCCATTATATGTCATTTATACTTTTCCAATAGCTCTATCTTATAGCCCCAAATTTGGCTCAGTTGCTCCATTTTTTCAAGTTGAAACCCTTCCGATGATAAAGATCCATTATCCAAACATGGATGAATGCCAGGAAGGGATTAGAATAATTGAGGAAATTTTATTTAAAAGAATAGATAAATCTCTTGTTTCAAAAGATGCCCTAAGAGAAGCTATAATCTATACTGGTGGCTCATTAAGGGATTTGTTTAATATATTATCAGATTCAACTTTTAGAGCTCAATTGAGAAATTCTAATGAAATTGAATTTGAAGATGTGAGTTATATGCTTACAAAATTTACTTCTGAACTTACAAAGAGGATAGAAAAAAAATATTACGATTTTTTCAAATCCATTTATGAAGGTAATAAAACAGAAATTGAAGACAAAGAAACATTACTTGAAATGATGCAAGCTCAGGTCGTCTTAGAATATAATGCTACCAGATGGCACGATTTACATCCACTTATCGCAAGATTCTTAAAGGATCATGGAGTAATATGATGCTTAGCAAATTGAACAATATAGAAGGCTTAATATATTTTAAGGTTGCATTAAAGTCAGCTGATTCTGGAATATTTTTCTTCACAACAAAATCTCCTAAGATGCAGCAATTAATAGCCGATGAACTAAGTATCTATGATATAGCATTGTTTGACTATGCTAAATTTAATGAGGATTACTCTTATTATACATTAGCAAAATTTGCTGATCAAAATGAAGATAAGAAGATCCTTGTAGTTCTAAACCTTCAAAATGCCATGATTGGAAAATATAGCATACTCAATTTTAATTTGAGCCGCGATATGCTATTTAGCCATAAAAAGGTTTGGATCTTTGGCATGACAGAATTTTTAAAAGATATAATATTGCGTAAAGCTATAGATTTGTATTCATGTGTAAACTTAAAAGTTAGTTTTGAAGATGAAAATATTGAAAGAGATTCTCATTATGAATTTATATCTAGCGAGGAAAGATTTTTAGATCCTAATTTTATCGATGATTTGTTAGAAGGCTATGAGGAACTTTTAGAAGATAGGGATGATTTATCAGAAGATGAGAACAAAACCAAGGAAATTTTCTATTCTGGTGTCTATGAAAAAATGGCTTCGCTAAACAATAAAAAGTTTGAATACGATGAAGCGTTAAATTGGTATTTTAAAGCATTAGATATAAGAGAAAAATTTCTTGACAGTGAACATCGAGCTATTAGTGATTTGTATAATGGCATTGGAGTAGTTTATAGAAATAAAGGAGATCATACTAAAGCATTGGAGTATTATTTTAAAGCTTTAAATATAAGAAAAAAAGTGCTTTGGAAGGAACATACAGATACTGCTTTTACTTATGTTAATATTGGAATAGTTTATTGCGATATAGAGGACTATGACAGAGCATTGGAGTATTATTTTAAAGCTTACGAAATGTTTGAAAAGACATTGAGAAAAGAAAATCCATCCTATGCTATTCTTTATAATAATATTGGAGGGGCTTATGGATATAAGGGAGACTTTGATAAGGCATTAGAATATTATTTTAAGTCTTTAGAAACCTTTGAAGAAAGCCTAGGAGAAGAAAGTTTAGGTGTGGCTGTTTCTTATAATAACATTGGATCCGTTTATAGAGATAGAGGTGAGTATACTATAGCTTTGGAGTTTTATAATAAAGCTTTAGAGATTAGGGAAAAAAGATTAGGGGGAGGATAATGATGTCTGCCGATGCTAGAATCGCAGCATGAAAAACGAAACTAAATTCAAAGTGCAGAAAAGTTAGTCGATCATGATAAAAAAGGCTAAGGGTTATTCCTTAGCTTTTACTATCTTTAACTGATTAATTTATTTATGCCTATAAACTTGAAATCCCATATAATTTGAAAAAGCCTCTTCCAGGATATCCGCAACATGTCCTCTTGCCATAGACACATGATGTTCAAATCCATTTTTGCATATATAATTCAATAGTTCTTGAAGATTATCTATTTTACAAAGAGCAACTCCGCCTTTAGTATCTATATTGTGCTCAATAAATTCACCTTCACCTATGTAAACTTTTATCTTTCCATTTTTATCGTCAGTGGTTATCTTAGCAAATGTCATTTCACCTGGTGAAACCCTTCCTTTACAAGCTCCAAAACACTTTCCCACATCGATAGTCGTTGAAAGCACATCTAAATTTTCTATTTCAATATCGTTATTACCAAAGAAGCTCTTAGGGAAATTAGAGCAATGCAAATTTATGCACATATTTCTATCTTCATCAAAATTATTATTCCAATCCAAATATCCAGAAGGAATCGACGATGCTAAATAAAGGGAATACATAGTAAGAGCTCCTGTAACATCCATTTCGCAGGCACTAGGCATCCCTTTTTCCCCCATCATGCTCATAGCAGTACAAGTTGCACATCCATAATTATATTGAATGGAATTCCAGCATTGAATGGCACTAGCACTGCAATCATTTTCCTTTATGAAATTCTCAATTACAATACAAAGCTTAGCTTGGTTCCTTAGCTTAACATCAGAAATCTTCGAAGAAACCTGTCCATAACTTTTAATCTCATTAATTTTACTAGAGATAGCATTTTCATCATCAAAAGAATTAGCTTTAGCAATTATTTCAGATAGATCAGTGACCACCGTAGTTATCCCTGAAGCTTGCAATATTTTTTCAGAAAATCTAACAGTGTGAAAAGCATCTGGCCTTGCTCCAATAGCAGCTATCCTCAAATTCTTTAAACCTTTTACCACCCTACAAACTCCAGAAAATCTAATCAATTCTTCTGTCATCACATCGCTATTTATTTTCAAAGTGTGAATCTTTGTAGTTGTAAACTTTATATTTCTTTGATAAAGATTATTGCAAAGAGAAATTTTACCGCAAAATGCATCACGCCTTCTAGCTAAATCCAATTTATCAGTCTCATCGTCGCAAGCCAAGATCAATATAGGAACACTTAAATTAGATCTCTGTATGGTTTCAGCTACAGATGTCTCATCTCCAAAATTAGCAAGGACAACTATTATGCCATCTATTTCATCAACATGTTTTTTAAAATATTCTGAATACACTTTAGCATCATCGTAAGAGCTTACAGATCCTGCAAATGTAGCATCAATATCAGGTATTATGGCTCCATGTCCTTCTAATTTTAACTTATCTAAAATATTATTTCTTTCGGTTTTAGCGAGTTCACTTGAAAAAAAACTTCTAGTGGTAACTATAACTCCAAAATTCATCATTTTCTACCCCCTCGTAATCAATTTTTTTAAGTTATCATAAATACCTTTGCTATCTAATCCATAATATTTAAACACTTCTTGAGATTTACCTGAAACTATATCCTCATCAGGAAGCCCTAATATTTTCATATTCATAGGGTGATTTTGAGATAAAAATTCAGATATAGCTCCTCCAAGTCCTCCATAGATGCTGTGTTCTTCAATGGTTATGCATATCTTTGAATTCTCAGCATACTTTAAAATAGCTTCAGTATCTAAAGGTTTAATGGTATGCATATCTAAAAGAGTTATATCTATCCCTTCATTAGAGAGCATATTGCATGCATCTAAAGCATTTGATGTCATCTCTCCACATGCTATTAAAAGGATATCTTTGCCTTCTCTTAAAACATTAGCTTTTCCAATTTCAAAACTGGAATTTTCATCGTAAATCACTGGAACTGGGTTTCTTCCGATGCGCACATATGTAGGCTTCTTATTGCTGCATAAGAGCTTTGTTAAATATGCCATCTGAACTCCATCGCTTGGAATTATCACATCCAGTTTAGGAAATGCCCTCATGACTGCGATATCATGTAACGAATAATGGGAAAAACCAAGTGCACCATAGCTAATCCCTCCACTGACCCCGACGATGACTACACTGGATTCATTATATGCAATATCGATTTTTACTTGTTCAAGACACCGTGCCGAAAGAAAAGAAGCAGGACCGCAAGCAAATACTCTCTTTGAAGTAGAAGAAAGCCCTGCTGCGATGCCGATTAAGTTCTGCTCAGCGATTCCAACTTCGATTGATCTATCGGGGAATCTTTCAAAAAAATCGGTAAGCGAACAAGATCCCCTGGAATCACTGGCAACAACTAGTATATTATCGTTATTTTCTGCAATTTCGCACAATTTTGAAGTGAAAGTCGATCTAAGAGCTACACTTTCCATCACAATCCCTCCAGTTCATTTAAAGCTTTTTCATATTGTTCATCATTTAAAGTACCATGATGCCATTCTTTTTTGTTTTCAATAAATGAAACTCCTTTACCTTTTATTGTATTCGAAATAATGACGGATGGCTTCTTAGAATCCCTTTTGATGTTTTTGAGAGCATTTATTACCTCATCCATATCATTTCCATCGATCTCTTTAACATTAAATCCAAAGGATTCCCATCTTTTAGCTAAAGGCTCGAGACTCATCACATACTCTGTAGTTCCAGATATCTGAAGGTGATTTCTATCGATTATTGCGACTAAATTATCTAAATTATAATGAGATGCAGCCATTGCAGCTTCATAATTAGAACCTTCATCTAGTTCTCCATCACCAATTAAAACATAGACCATATAATTTTTTTTATAAATCTTCCCAGAGAGAGCGACACCAACTCCAAGTGAAAGACCATGCCCTAAAGCCCCTGTGCTGAATTCGATTCCTGGTATTTTTTTATTTGGATGACCTATGTATTTTGAGCCAAATTGTTGAACTGTATCTAAATCTTCCTTTGGGAAAAAGCCTATATCTGCTAAAACAGCATAGAGGCTCTCGACGCAGTGTCCTTTGCTCATTATAAATCTATCCCTATTGGGATCATTTGGATCATTAGGGTCGATATTTAAAATCTCATAATAAAGTGCGCATAGAACATCTATTGAAGAAAGATCCCCTCCAATATGCCCTGATTTTGATCTATATACCATGTTTACGATATCAATTCTTCTTTCATTCGCTTTTTTCCGTAAGTCCAAAATAAACACCCCATTTATTTCCCACGTGCCTTTACTATAGCTTCTTTCCAGCCTGTACAAAGTTTGTATATCTTTTTTTCATCCATAGAAGGGAAATACTTAGTTTTAACACTAGTTAAATTCTCTACATCGCTTAAATCATTCCACATTCCTACAGCGAGACCTGCGATAAATGCGCTGCCAAGGGCTGAAGTTTCGGATGTATTATTTACAGATACTATTGCATTTAAAATATCTGATTGAAATTGCATAAGGAATTTGTTCTTGCAAGGTTCGCCGTCCACCCTGATTTCTTTTAAAGTAAAGCCTAGCGAGGAAATCATAGCATCTAAACAATCCTTAACCTGATATGCTATGCTTTCAAGACCAGCTCTTACTATATGCTTTTTATTTGCACCGAAGGTGAGTCCAGTTATTATAGCCTTAGCATCATTGTCCCAATAAGGAGCTCCAAGACCAGTAAATGAAGGCACAAGATATACGCCTAAATTTGAATCGACAGAAGAAGCAAGACTTTCAGCTTCCTCTATTTTCATCATCTCTAAATTTTCAGAAAGCCATTTAATAGTAGCTCCTGTGGAATTTATATTTCCTTCAAATACATATGATATTTTATTTCTAAATCCAAATCCAATGCTTGTTACTATTCCATTTTTGTTTAGCAATGGTCTTTCTCCTATATTTAACATTATAGAGGATCCTGTGCCATAGGTTGCTTTAATATCCCCTGGATTAAAACAATTTTGCCCAAATAAGGCTGCATGAGAATCCCCAAGCACTCCTGTAATGGGTATTTTATTGAAGTATCCAAATATTTCATCTGAAAACTTCACCTCTGGTAGGATCTCTTTTGGTATTTCAAATAAATCTAAAATTTCTTCGTCCCATTCTAAAGTATGTATGTTAAAGAGCTGTGTTCTGGAAGCGTTTGAAAAATCCGTAAGATGCTTCTTATTATGTGAAAGCCTATAGATTAAAAATGAATCCATAGTTCCGCACAATAATCGATTTTTACTTAAGAGTTCTTTTGCAATGGGAACATTTTTTAAAATCCAGCTTATTTTACTCGCTGAAAAAAATGGAGATAGAGTAAGACCTGTTTTTTCTTTAATGATATGTGAATATCCTAACTTTTCTATATCTTCACATATTTTAGACCCTCTGTTATCCTGCCATACGATAGCATTATATATCGGCGTTCCACTTATTTTATCCCATAAAACTATGGTCTCCCTTTGATTTGTTATTGAAATAGCTTTAATATTAATAGCTTCTTTTGATAAAATGATGATTGCTTTTAAGGTGTTCAAATAAATCTCCTCAGCATCGTGTTCTACGTATCCTTCCTTTGGATAAAACTGTTCATGAGGAATGCTCACTTTATTAATAATTTTAGCTGATTCATCGAATAAAAAAGCCTTTGTTGCTGATGTGCTTTGGTCAATAGAGAGGATCATATTACACCTCCTTAAGGTTTCTAACGCTATTTCTCTTTATAAGCGTCACATCCAGGGTAGTTTTACTTGTATACTCTAATTTTTCGTTCATTGAAGATAATAGTTTTTCCACAGCAATCTTACCAAAAGTTTTTTTATTCACGTTTATGGTGCTTAAGGGAGGGTCTATAATGGTGCAAAATGGCATATCATCGAATCCGACTATGGAAATATCTTTAGGAATGTTTATGCCCATTTCTTTAAATGCCTTGATAGCACCAAAAGCTATAAGGTCATTATCTGCAAAGAGAGCTGTAGGTAATTCATGAGCATCCTTTAAATACTTTATCATATCCTCGTAAGCACCTTCCATGCTAGGGGCAAGCTTTATAATAAAATCTGGATTTGCTTTTAAATCTCTTTCATTCAATGCTTTCAAATATCCTTCGTATCTTTCATTAAAATTTTTTATCGGGTAAGAGCTCATGAGATAACCGATTTTCTTGTGGTCACATTCTATTAGATGACGCGTCCCAAGATATCCACCAGATACGTTGTTTATGACTACGTAATCCGCATTTATCCCTAAAAAATAAGCATCTAAAACTACAATGGGAATATCTAAACTTAAAAAGCAAAGCATGTCTTCTTCGTCCATTTCAGTTGCAAGTATCAGCATCCCTGAAATTTCATTTTCTTTTAAAGAAGCTTTTAAGCCTTCAATATCCAATAGATTATTTGACATATAATTTATAATCAAATTATAGCCATTATGCCTTGATTTTGATTCTATGCCTTCGATAAGTGCTTGAAAAAAAGGGGTATCAGCAATTACTTTTGAGTGTTTTTTATATATGGTAAGCTGAATATTGCCT
>WQUF01000451.1 GCA_009785875.1 Oscillospiraceae bacterium
CGAGAAGAAGTAATGGTGCTACTCTTAGAAAACAGGATAAAATTAGAACCTGCAAAGTGCTTAGCTCGAGTGAATCATGACATGCAGCTAATGATCCTGGAGAATTTTGGAATTGAGCATATAAACGAATTGCACAGAATAAAGTATTTGACTAAGCAAGATAATTTGACGCTGCCTAGACTCCTCCGAAGAATAGAGACAGCAAAGGAATTGGTACCATGGAAGACAAGGGTCACAATAGTTGTAAATAAATATTTAATCGAGCCATGCTTAAAGTATGTAGGTGACTTTAAAAAATATGCTATTCTAAATTTTGAGGAAAAGTTCAATACAAAAAACTCAGACGAGTACTGCAAAGTAGCTGTAAACTATGAGGAGATGAAATATTACCTAGAGAAAGAGATAATAAATAAAAGCTTATTGGATTTGGTATTCGCTAAAAATCGTGAAGAATTGCTGAGACTTTAAATAAAGACAATAGAATATGGGGAAAATTGTTTCTCCAAGCCGAACCACATACTAAAAGTTTAGTCATGGGGGAGGGGGGAGCTATATGCAAAGTTCAAAAAGAGTAAAAATCTCAGTGAAAAATTTGGAGAAATATACGAGAAAAATTGGAAAAGTTTTTTTGAAAAATAGGAATACTTTTTTCCAAAAGGGTGAAATTTGGACAGGTTATAGGGTTAATATATTCGTACATATTTTGTGGATTGTTGATGCTTGATTGAATCAGAGTTAAACAATTGGTTGACTTATAGACAACTTGTCGATAAGTCAACCATTCAACTTTTTAGTGTACTTATGCCGCTATAATCTTTTTTTTGTTGATTTTTTTATACCAGGCGATATAGAAAGTAGCTGCAAGAGCTTCAACCAGAATAAGAATATAGTAGAAATAGAAGTTATTAGAATCAGTAAAAAACCCTTGTACCGGATTGATAAACATATTTGAGATAAAATGTATCCACATTGGAACGATTAGATTTCTGCAACGACTATAACAAATACCGATAATCATGGCAAGAGACATTTTATCCAGTATATCAAAGAGGATGTAGAGTATTAAATCTTTTCCGGCAAATCCAGTTGCAAACCACGTCGGCGTATGCCAAAATGCCCAAATTATTCCGACAATAAGAGAAGCTTTTATTACACTATGTTTTTTCTCAACTGATGGCTGCAAGTGACCGCGCCAACCAGATTCTTCACCTATATCGCCTGAAAAAAGTGAAATGGCAAAGCCCGAAAAAGAAAAACTGAATAAGCTCAAAAAAGAAACTCCTTTTATAAAAGCTCCAATGCTTACCATGCCAACAATAATTAATAACCAAACAATCGTAAAGACTAGCAGCAACTTAAAATTCAGGCGTTCTCTAAAAGCGTTTTTATAGAACTGCTTGATAGTCCATCCTGGATATAGTTTTTTGAATAAGACAAGCAATGCAAATGTAGGGGCGAAAGTCCCTAAAGTTGATGCAAGGATAACGATTATGGGAGGGACTCCTAATATACCTGCAACAAGGAACCATACCCAAAAAAATGCATAAGCGCACACAACGAATAAGATGTTTTGTTTTTTGGTTGTCACGACTGTACCCCCTTGTATAATTTTATTATATAGCAACGATGTCCGATGTTACACATTGTTTTCGATACTGTCATTTTATCAGAAAATTTGAACCTTGCGAGAAGTTGCAGTAATTTAAAGGATTTTTGTAGTAATTTAAAACTATAGTCCAGATAAGTGTTGACGATCCATTTTAAAAATATATATAATACAGGAAGGTGACATTCCATGTAGAAAATTTGACTGAAATTAGTGAAAGGGATTGTTTCATGATATTTGTGGCTATATGCGATGACGAAAAAAGAATAAGTGCCGATTTGGAAAGTGCTTTAATAGATATATTTGAACGATTAAATGTTAAGCATGAGATAGATATCTACTTTAACGGGGAAGAATTATGCAAGAAAATGGAAACCGGGGTGCATTATGACCTGATCTTTCTGGATATTGAATTTATAAAAGACGAAATGAGCGGCATAGAAGTCGGTAGAATTATTCGTGATGCTCATAACAATGACTTGGTTTCTATAGTATATATATCTTGGGAGATGAAGTACTCCATGCAATTATTCGATATACGTCCCTTGAACTTTCTAATTAAACCGCTGGATTATGAAAAAATTGAGCAAGTGGTAAGGACATATTTAAAAATAACCGGACTTTGGTCAGGAGGGTTATCATACAAAATTGGACGTGATATTTTCAAGGTGCAGGTTAAGGATATACTCTATCTGGAGAGCTGTGACAGAAAGTTGATTCTTCATTTAGTCGATGGCAGAAAAGAGGAATTCTATGGAGCGTTGAAAGATGTATATCAAGAGCAGCTCCAAAGATTCGATTTCCTTTTTATTCATTCTGCGTATGTAGTCAACTATGATTATATTACATCGCTAAAATATAATGAATTGACTTTGAAGAGCGGTGAGACTCTGCCTATCAGTCAGCCTAAAAGAAAAGAAGTTAGAGAAGCCTATTGTGCCATAACGGAAAGGAGGACGATATTATAAACCTTTATGCTGAAATTATAAGCAATATTTTCTTTGGGATCATTGTCATAAGAGCTATGGGTATATTCTTTGAGAAAAGGAGTACACCGCTTCTCATCACAATACTTTCATATCTGTTTGCTTTTATTTTGACGAGTGTTCAGGTTTTTTGGATAGATTCTATTTTTAGGATAGGTATTCTATATATGCTGAATATACTGATCAATATGGTGGTGCTATTCATAATATCACTAAACTACGAGTCGTCCATGATAAAGAGGTTAGCCACAATAAGCTCTATAAATTTTTTGTTCGTGACAGTTAATCAGCTTCTAAATCTCCTCCCTCTTTCTTACGTAGACGATTTAGTTGGCACTGAAGTTCTTCCATTTATAAGCAAAATCCCAATATTTTTAGTGGTATCACTGTTTCGGATGAGCTTTAAAGATATTAAAAAAAGCACAACTGATTTGCCTATGTTTTGGGTTCCTGTGTTAATAATAACAGCTGCATTAAATTTTGCAGATATTTTTAAAGTATTAAACTTAGATCAAATTGCTAATTTTTTGATTGCAACTATCCTGCTTGTAACCAGTTTTATATCCTTTTATCTGTATAATACGCTCTCTAAAGTATATGAGGACAAGTTAAAGTCAGAAGTAAATTCCCAAGAGAGGGAATATTATTTTTCCCAATGTCAAATGATGCAGGATTCGGTGGAGAGGATGAAATCTTTTAGGCACGATATAAAGAGCCATTTTGCTGCTTTAAAGGATTTTACTGTGGGCAATAAAGCAGCTACGGATTATCTGAATGAATTGATTGAGGACATAGATAAAAGCGAAATTTACAGCGATACAGGTAATTTAGCTTTTGACAGCATTATCAATTACAAACTAAGAAAAGCTAAAAAGGATAATATAAAACTTGACATAAGGATGTTCATACCGCCTGTTCTAAATGTTGAGGTGTTCGATGTTATAACCATAATGGGTAATCTTCTGGATAACGCACTTGAAGCTGTGGAAAAGATAGATGAAAAAACATTAAAGCTGATTGTCAAGTTCGACAAGAGCGGTCTTTTCATTAAGATAGAAAACTCATTTAACGGTGAGATTGAATATGATGAAAAAACCGGAGAGGATAAGCAGTTAGTCTCACTAAAGAGCGGAACAGAGCATGGTTACGGACTAAAAAATATCAGACAATCTATAGAGAAATATAATGGGTATATGAAAATTACTCATACAAATAATGTCTTCTCAGTTGTAGTATTTATCTATGTAGAAGATAAGTCATGTTGAGATATATGAAACTGTAAAAAATTGTTAATATTAAATAGGGTTTAAATTAGAAAGCCCCACATACTTGATGAGATCAAGACAGTGGAGCTTTAAATATATAGGTACTTAGATAGACTTAATTAACTAATATTTCTTTACCATTTATAATAATCGATTTTACATCTTCTATTCTGATAATATCTCCTGAAAGATCGTAGCTGAATATATCTAAATCACCGCTCGGTACGCCACCAATCAGACTAGTATAAGGAAAATCTACAATGGTACCATTTTTATACATTACTTTTATAACATCTTGATTTTTAATTACTAGAGTATGATTTTTTGACTCATAATATTTGCAATAAATACTGATTCTTAGTGGTGATAAAACTATTTTATCTACAAAAACTTCCTTGTCACAAAGCATTAGGTTATCTTTCACTGGTGTTTCTATCTTCTTTGTTTCGGATGGTACTGTAAATTTAGCTTCCCAATTTCCTTCGATATATTCTCCATATTCTGAAACATCTAAGCATAGCTTTAAATCTTTTATTTGAGATATATCATTTATATCTTCAAAAATAAATTCATGATATTTATTTAAGTAATACGAAGGATGAGGCAAATATTTTACATCTGATTGATTGGTATAAATCTTATTACCATTTTTATCAATAAATGATAGAGAATTTATGTTGTTGAAAGAGTCATCATCTAAAACCGTTTTAATGTGCAGTTCGCCATCTATAAATCCTATGTTTGAAATTTTACTCCAATCGATGTTTGAAAAAGGAATTATTAAATTATTTTCCATTAATATATTTATTCTATGTGGGTTATCAGCGTATTTACTCTTAGTTAAGTTGTCAAATCCATAGCCTGAAGCAAGATAATCAGTTATTGGAATAGATTCTGCCTCGTTATTAGATATCAATGAATAAATATCTAGCTGATTTTCTATTAAATTGCTTTTATAATTAAAACCACTTAAAAAATATTTTAGATTTATTGTAGCAGTATCATTGGTGCCAACTCCATACATTGTAGAAGAAGTAATTTCAAAAGTAGCCGTTTTTGTTTTCTCATCGTAGTTTAGTAATCGGCTATATCCTGGTTTTGAATCAATTCTCAAACTTCGAAATACATCCATTTTATTAAAAAACTCCGATGAATTTTTCAATCTGTCTCCGGTTAAATCTGTCAATGTGAAATAGACTACTAATTTATCCTGTTCTCTAACTGCTGAAAGAAGGTCTAATTTTATACCATCGTATTCACTTCCACCTTCGATTATTTTAGCATATTGACTCATATAATCTGCATTATCCCCAAATATTCTGGTATAGATTGCATTTAAATCGATGACTCCACTTTTTACTCCTGCATAAACAAGCCCTGAAGATAAAACTATCACTAAAGCAATGCTTGCAGCAATAATGCTAGGTCTTTTAATTCTATATCTAGCTTTATTTTTAATCTTTTTATAGAATTTATTTTTTATGTTATCTGAATTTTCATCGCTATATTCAGGGACAAATTTTAAAAGCTCATCTATTTGATTATCATCCAGTAATGATATGATTTCTCTTTTATCCATGATTAAACCTCCCCATTTAATTCATTTAAAGAGAGCAGTTTTTTTAATTTAAGCTTATTTTGATACAATCTATTTTTAACTTCTTTTAAGGGAATGGATATTTTATCTGAAATAATTGAAGGCTTTTCATCTAAAAAGTATCGCCTTATCAATATTTCCCTGTCTGGTTCCTTTAAGCCTTGAATGATTTCATAAAGCTTCTCTGACATCTCTTTATTCACAATATGATCTAATAAATCATCGTCATTAGAATTAATGATCTCATTTAATTCTATGATTTTTGTCTTTGAAAGGTTCCTGTATCTATCTAAAGCTTTATTTTTAGCAAGTATTGATAAGAACGTTTTAATAGATCCTTTTTGTGGATCAAAAGCTTTAGGATTTTCCCACAGTTTTAAATAGACATCGCTTATGCATTCTTCAATATCTTCTTCCGTACCTACCTTTGATAAAACAGCTCCTACAATGACCCATAAAAGTTTATTGTAAGTATTCATCAGCATTTCAAATGTTTTTTCGTCTTTATTATAAATACCTTTGGCTAAAGTATCCTCATCCAAATAATTCTCCTCCTAAATAGATTTATAAAGCTTTATAACTATATTACGAAAGAATAAATAAAAAGACTTAAAATTTCTATGTACTTTAAAATTAAAATCACCATTTTTTTAAATGGTGAAATTTAGTGTTTCTTATTAGCACTATTCTACTACGACCATATCGCCATAAAGGGAGTGAAATTTATTTGTGTATTCAGCTTTCACAGATTCATCGACATCTACAACAACTCTGAGTTCCTTTCC
This sequence comes from Oscillospiraceae bacterium, assembly GCA_009785875.1. Lineage (GTDB taxonomy): Bacteria > Bacillota > Clostridia > Clostridiales > Clostridiaceae > WQUF01. Next base: position 6,240 of record WQUF01000451.1, read on the forward strand.
ACTTTCACCAAAACCTTTGACCTCACCACCTATTGAAGTATAGCCTATGCCGATGCCGTAAAACTTGTCATCTTTTCCTAAATACTTCGTAATGATTTCATCTTGAACTGCTTTCATCGCATTGTATGAATATAATGCTTTGACGAAAGATACGCCTGAGCTATCAACAAGAGAAGATAATATTTGTTCTTTTATGTTATCATCATCATCCACAAGCAAAACTGTAAGCTTATCCATACCACCATCTGTGCTACAAACACCTCCAACATAATCGGGATACCCAGTTTCTTCCCAGTGTTGATATAAATAATACATGTTTGAATATTTCTCATTACCATCTTGTAATACATTATCAACTTTTGTGTCTGATTTGGGTATTTCGGTTTGTGCATAAGCAATCATTGAAAAAATAACAAATAACAAAAAAACAAATATAAATATTAGCCTTTTCATGATGGACCTCCTATAAATACTAGGGTGTAAAAAAATGATCCTTTTTATTTGACACATTTCTTTTTATAATAACCATAAAATTGAATGAAATCAATGTTTTTAAAGTAGATTTTTTTCTGGCCACTAGCCACTAATCACTAGCCACTTATTCTACCGTATGTTATATTATATGCGAGATAAAGTGAAAAGGGGTAAAATATATGCCTGAAAAATTATTAGTCGAGCCACGAAAGCACGTACCTTTTTGGGTACGTTTAGGTGCAAACGTAGCAGAAAGTAAAACTAAAAAGAAAATGCAATTACCGCTAGTCTTAGCATGGTATAAACGTGCTGCTTTTAGTTCTGGTATTTTGGAATCACTTGCTTCTCAAGGAGAAGGAAAAGCTAATGGAAGGCTTTTGCAGTTAATAAGAATTCAAATTTCTATGCAAAATGGGTGTCATTTTTGCATGGATATGAATATGAATAACCATGAGAAGAATAATATAACTAAACAAGAACTCGATGGGATGCAAAATGATAGCGTATCATCAATTGAAACTTTTTCTCAAACTGAAATTGTTGCTCTTACTTATGCAAGAGATCTTACAGAGACACCACCAAATATAGATGATAGCATACTTAAGGAACTTCAATCTAGCTTTAATGAAAGGGAACTCATCATCATTTCTACTACTATTGCGCAAGTTAACTATTGGACAAGGTTAATAAGAGGTTTAGGAATTCCAGTTGCCACTCCAAAATAAGTCAAATATTTTTTTTATTAACCCTTGAAAAACTTTGTAATTGAAGATTATAATGGTGATTATTAAAATATTATATGTGAAAAAAATATTTTTTTATGTTTTTACTTGTAAGTTTTAACAAAAAAATAATTCGTTTAAGGAGTTAATTAATGAAAAAATTTGATTATATGTCTAAATATGGATATGAGCAGCTATCATATTTCTATGATAAAAGCACTGGATTAAAAGCTATCATCTGCGTACACAGCACTTCTTTGGGGCCAGCATTAGGAGGCACTAGATTTTTAGACTATGCTGATGAAGATGATGCTGTAGAGGATGTTTTAAGATTGGCAAAAGGAATGACATATAAAAATGCTTGTGCTGGGCTTAATATAGGTGGTGGAAAATCAGTTATAATAGGTGACGCAAAAGCTTTAAAAGAAGATTCAGTTAAACGTGAGGCTTTCTGGAGGACTTTTGGGAGATATGTTGAGAGTTTAAATGGCAGATACATAGCAGCTGAAGACGTAAATACCACTACTTCAGATATGGACTTTATCGCTATGGAAACAGACTTCGTGGCAGGACTTGAATCAAAATCAGGTACTCCTTCACCATTTACAGCACTTGGAGTTATAAATTCCATAAAAGCTTGTGTCAAAGAGGTTTATGGTGAAGAGAGTTTAAATGGAAAAACAGTTGCTATTCAAGGTCTTGGAAGTGTTGGATTCGATCTCGCTAGAAAGCTCCATAAAGAAGGAGCAAAGCTATATGTAACTACCAGAGATAAAGCAAAAGTACAAAAGGCGGTTGAAGAATTAGGTGCTATCCCAGTGGGTCTTGATGAGATTTATGATTTAGAATGCGATATCTACTGCCCCTGTGCTTTAGGTGCAACTGTCAACGATGATACAGTAAATAGACTGAAGTGTAAAATAATCGCAGGAGCTGCTAATAATGTTCTTAAGGACGCTCCAGTTCATGGACAAATTTTGTTTGATAGAGGTATCATTTATGCTCCTGATTATGTAGCAAATTCTGGTGGAGTAATAAATGTCTATCAAGAGCTCTTAGGCTATGATGAAGATGCTGCCATAAAAAAAATTAATTTCATTTACGATAGAACTAGGGAAATCATTAGAATTTCTAAAGAAACTAAAACACCAACTTATTTAATCGCTGATCAAATGGCAGAAGCTAGAATTGAAGCTGTTAAAAACCTTAAAAGAATATATAATAGATAGTAATTTAATGAGGCTGTTGCAAAATGGCTATTTATACGCTGAGGCGTATAAATAGCCATTTTGAACTTTATAAAATATAACTTTAGATCAGCTAAATATCTATGTGGTTAGAAAATA
>WQUF01000452.1 GCA_009785875.1 Oscillospiraceae bacterium
CCGAAAGCTGAGTTTATCCGTCACAACGAAAACATAACATATAAAATTATAGATATTGATAAAAAATATGTGTTGCGCATTCATAAGCCTTGCGATGGTTTTTCTCTTGGAATTTTTAATATAAATGATGAGCGCATCAAATTAATTCAAAGTGAACTTGAGATAATTCTAGCTTTGAAAAATGGCACAGATTTACCAATGCAAATGCCTATTTATGGGATAAATGGAAAACTTGTGCAAATTATTTCTGATAATACGCCGGTCATATTACTCGAATGGGTGGAGGGACAGAAGCTTGAGGATGCTAATATAACGCCAGAAATATTAAAAAATATTGGGAAACTAATAGCCACTATGCATGAGTTTTTTATCCAAAATGCTGAAAAGTACAAAGGATGTTTTCGATATAATTATGATCAAACAATAATTGATTCTATTCAAGAAAATATAAAAAAAGCTTCAAAGATAGGAACAATAACTCAAATTCAAGCACAAGATATATTGAGTGCACTTGAAGAAATGCATCATAGGTTTGACGAACTCGATAGTATAGAAGAAAAATGCATTGTGCATTCAGATTTATCTATGTCTAATTTGATATTGAATGATGATGGTCGAATTACACCTATAGATTTTAGCCTCTGTGGATATAGTCATTTTTACATGGATATCGGAAGTATATTTGGGCACATAACTGATGATGAAAGTAGGGGATATATTTTAAAAGGATATAGATCTATTCGAGACTGTGAAATTGAATCCTATTACATTGAACCGTATTTTGCATTGCAGGTGATTTTATTTATCGCATGTCAGTACGAAAGAGCGAAGGACTGGGACTGGTTTTCAGAAGTTTTAGAAAAATGGTGTAACGAAATCTTTAAGCCTCTCGCCAATAAAACAGGTTTTTTAAGAAAGGGAGATGCTTATGAGCTATGATATTCAAGTACTTGGAATATATTTGGAGGAAAATAATGAGAAGTGAACAAGAAATTATCGATTTAATTTTAGATGTAGCTAAAACTGATGAGCGCATTAGAGCTGTACTACTAGTTGGTTCACGTGCTAATCCAATGGTACCTAAAGATATTTATCAGGATTACGATATAAGCTATTTTGTAACTGACATACATCCATTTTACAATAATCCAACATGGGTTATAGAAAAGTTTGGTAAGCCACTGATTATGCAGATGCCAGAAACTATGCGCAACCCTAATAATGACGGACGTTTTAACTATCTAGCAATTTTTCCAGATGGAAATCGTATCGATTTGAGTTTTGAATTCATGAAATATAAGGATGATGGCGAACCAGCTGTGGTGTTGCTCGATAAGGATAACGGCAATGGTTTTCTTCCACTTCTATCAAAGCCTGAAGATACTGTTTGGCATATCAAGCCTCCTATACCACTTGATTATTATTCTTGCTGTAATAATTTTTGGTGGTGCTTAAATAATGTAGCTAAAGGTATCGCTAGAGATGAATTATCTTATGTTATGTACATGTTGAATGAGATTGTCCGTGCTGAATTGCATTATATGATTAATTGGTACATAGGCTTTATGCATGGATTTAACCTTTCAACTGGCAAGAGCGGCAAGTATTTCAAACGTTATTTGCCAAAAGATATATATACAAGATATGTTGCTACATATCCTAGCGGTGATTATGCTGATATATGGAAAGCAATATTTGTAATGTGTGATTTGTTTCATAGCTTAGCTTTACAAGTAGCTATACATTTTGAATTTAATTATCGACAAGAGGAAGAAGATGGAATACGTGAGTATTTGAGGATGGTGATGGAAAAATTGCTATGAATGACCAAGTGCCATGGAGGAATGGAAAGATGCAAGGCTATAACGTAATTTTACTTTATGATGTTAATTTAGAGCATATTTTGATGTGCAAGCGCAGGAAAGATCCATATAAAGGTTTGATAAATTTAGTCGGTGGCAAGATTGAAAAGAGCGAAGATGGTTTAGATGCTGCATATAGGGAATTGTTTGAAGAATCGAATGTGAGCAAAGATGATGTGGAACTTCTACATTTAGTAGATTTTACATATTATTTAGATGAGTGCTATGTTGAAGCATATGTAGGTAAACTAAAGCATGAAACTTTGATTTATGGGGACGAAAACGAATTGTTTTGGTCTGATTTAAATCATAATTTCTTTGATATGAATTGTTATGCTGGAGAGGGAAATATAGGGCATTTGATAGAGCAAGTTAAATTATTTGCTGATAAAATATTCGATACTGATCATTAAAAATTGGAGGAAAATTATATGAAAAAGTTAATCATTTTTTATTCTTATACTGGTCACACGAAAACTTTAGCAAAAGAACTCGCTGCTAAAGAGTCTGCTGATATTGCAGAGGTTTTAGATACACACCGCCCAGGAAAACTGAAAGCTTATACACTTGGATGCTATGCTGCTATTAAAGGTAAAGCATGGCCTATTTTACCACTGAAAGTCGATTTAAAAGCCTATGATACTTTAGTTCTTTTTTCCCCAACTTGGGCGAGTAATGTACCCCCTGCTGTTAACACAATATTAGAACAGCTTCCAAAGGGTAAAAAAATATTAGTTAAGATGGTTTCTGCTAGCGGAAATAGCAAATGCAAAGCTCGCATTGAAGAGATTATAAAGGCTAAAGGATGTACTCTTCAAGATTTTGAAGACATCAAGAGATGAAACTAAAAATTGTTTCTATCTGCAGCTTTTTTATTATTCTCATATTTTTATTCAGTGGATGTTTTGAAAAGAAAGCTGAGGTTTCAAAACCAGCTGGACAAAATGTGAACATAATGTTTGCTACTGATATTCATTATCTATCACATAAACTCGACGAAGAAGGTTCTATCCTCATGGACGTTATAACTGGATCAGATGGTAAAATGGTTCAGTATTCACCAGAAATTACAGAGGCTCTTGCTTTAGAGGCTATTAAAGAAAAACCGGATGCTTTGATCGTTGGGGGAGATTTAACCTTAAATGGTGAAAAGCAAAGCCATGAAGAACTAGCAGCACTACTTCGCAAAGTTAAAAATGCTGGAGTGCCAGTTTTAGTTGTGCCAGGAAATCATGATATCAATCAACCAGATTCGTATAGGTTTACAAAAGAGGGTGTGGAAAATGTAGCAAACATCTCCGAAGCGGATTTTTGGAATCTATATGGACCTTTAGGAGCTTATGATGCCATAAGCAAGGATAAGGATTCATTGAGCTATGTTTATGAATTGAACAAGGATTTATGGGTGATGATGTTAGACACTTGCAGGTACAAAAGCGGCTCCGTCAGGGATGATGGTATAATAGAGACAAGCACTATTAAATGGATGGAGGAAAATTTGATTAAAGCGCAAGAATCTGGTGCTCACGTAGTTACGGTCATGCATCACAATCTTTTGCCTCATACAAATTTTTCAGCTGGATTTACTATAGTAGATTATTTAGCTGTGATAAATCTCTTGGAAAGGTATGATGTAATGGTTAATTTAAGTGGGCATATGCATGTTCAAGACATTGCTTATGGTGGAGATGAAGGAATTTATGATATTGCAACCAATGCTATTTCAGTTTATCCAAACTATTATGGTAAGATCTTAATCGATAAAGAAAGACTATTTACTTATGAGGCTGAAAAGATTGATGTTGAAACCATCCCATCGTTTGAGCAAAAGTCCAGAGAATTTTTTGCTGAAAGTACAGCGATTAAGATAGAAAGGACATTGGATAAATATGATATTAGCGATGATGAGAAACAGATCATGATTAAATTTGCTGAAGATGTAAATATTGCACTTTTTTCTGGCAATCTAAATGGGCTATCAACTGAAGATGAAGGCTATTTATTGTGGCAGAAAAATTGTCCAGAGGAACATTTTTTTAGTTATTTGACGAATATGTTATCAAATATAAAGGATAGCACTTATTTAAAGGTAAATTTGTTTAATTAATTAGGGAGATGATATTTACCAAATTTTTACAAAAACGTTGACAAACTTGATATTGAAACATATTATAATAATAACAGTACTCGACACGCCTCTCAACGATGCGTACCACGTCGGGTCGTTTAATTTTAGTAGGAGTTTTACAAAACATTTATCTACCCAAGCTCTATATCTAAGTAAAATAAGTATATTTTGTTATTAATTTCAATAATTTAACATAATATATTAATGAAAATTGGATTAAAATAAAATTTTGTTTATTGATATAATTTGTTCACAAATTTTATTAATTCTGTGTTATTATATTATAAATATGATTGGGGGGATAATTAGTGAGGTATGATACAAAAAAAGTAAAAAATCGGAACACTCTTTATGGCAGAAAAAGAATGTGGCAAGCCATTATAATTGGTTTAATTTCATTAGTAACTATAGTTTTGTTTTTTTATTTACCATGGATTATTATATCTGAGAATCTCAAAATAAATGCGGTGCAATTTTGCGTGTCTTTAAATGGTATTATTGATTATTCATCTGCTTTAGAAAGTACACTTAGCAATGCATCGTTTCTTGGTATTAACATTAATGATTCTATTAATGCTATGAAGTTGTTTAGAACTACTATCTATGTTGCTTTTGCAATTCCTGCAGTAAACGTTATATTGATTTTACTTGCTATTTTTCTTAAAAAGATGAGAACATTGTTAAGATTTGTGGTGTTTATTTGCATGACTTGTGTTGTTATTAGCATTGCTGAAATTATTCTACTAAATAATTTACAATTTGATTATAAATACATGTTAATTTTAGTATATAATAACTTTCATACCGATACTTTTCATATAGCATTTTCAGTTCAAGGATTTAACAATACTATTTTAATGACTATGCTACAAAACTATGTTACAAAAATGGATAATATGGATGCAATATTAAGTTCATCAAGCTTTATGACTCTAGTTTTGTCTATATGGAATATATTGATATCTTGGTTATTTTATGCGATAAGCAGAATTAGAAGAGCAAATAGAGAAATCGAAAAATCTGAAGTAGTTGGAGATAATATATAATCGGATAAATTAGTATAATTCCCAGTTTTATTTTCTCACAGTGAGAAAACTCAGCTTAAATTTTAGGCTGTCTTTCTCACTGTGAGAATTTTGGGCAAAAGCAATTATTGTAGGAACCAGTTCGTATACTGACAGTGATATAACATTTGGCTCAACTGATTTGAATCACGCCATTTGTTCCAATATACTTGGATCTTTTATTTTATTATCTTCAGCAAGGAAAATAACTTTTGATGTGATCTCTGCTGTCTTTGGATCAGAATCTATAAATGGTAAGAAGATCCTTCCTCTTTGCTGTGACTGCACTGGAAGGATATTTATCGCACCTCTTCCAATTTTATGCACGATACCACTGCCTAAATGGACAGAGTATTCTCCAAGTTCTCCATTTATGTGAACATGAGAACCCTTAACAGTTACATTTTTGATTTTCATTAGCCTTATGATCTCGTTCACTATAACTCCTCGAAGTTCTATAGAAGAAAGGCTCGCATCAGGATCAACAGAACCAACATGCGCAACTGATACGACTAAATCCACATCTCTCATCACTTCTGAGAAGATCTTTTTAGGAATATCCTCTAGTTTTAACAATTTATAGCTATTTCTCTCATAAAATCTAACTTGTTCTAAAGTAGGAGCTTCAACGTCTGAAGGTGAAAACCAATCTGCCATTGCATAAATTTGTACAATGATATTTTCTTTATAGTATACCTTTTGAAGACCATCTTCGTAGTGAACTGTCCATCCTCTGGATCTTAAAAGCGCAACTGCCTTTCTAGGCTGAACTTGGTAACCAGCATATCTCCTCGAAATAGTCCCTTCACTTTTTTCATCTTCATTTATCAAATATAATTCCCTGAACACCTGCTTAAATGGTTGAACGATTTTTTTATCAAATATATCCTTTTGAAAAATGCTCCACAATTTGCTCTCATATAAATCGTATGGATGGGCTATGATGATATCGTCTGATGATGAAAGAGGGTGTTCGGAACCATCTGGCATCACTAGTTTATCTGCGTTAAAATATCCAAAGCCATCACCACTTTTAAAGACTAATTTCTTAACAATAGGTGCCAATACTGGATTTAAAAGTATATTGCTGATCTCTGAAACCTTAAAGACTTCTGAATCTTCCATGGCTTTTTCAAAAGCTCTTCTATATCTTATTAGCTGATCTTTTAAGTCCTTTTGCACTGATTTTAATTCATCGATGTAGTTATCATTTTTTAATGAAGAAGGAATTGTTTTTAATTCCTTTTCTCCTTTAAGGATTTTAAGTTTAGCCTCGCCATCTTCACTTACATCCACATATGCAGAAAATTCACCTAATTTTTTGGGAACTAAGAACTGCTTTAGCTCCCCAATCTTTAAGGATTCCATAGCCCAAGTAAATCTCGTAACATTATCGTATCCTGAATTCCTCGCAAGATTATCCAAAGCAATGGCGCAAACCTTCCCTTCGCTTTCTCTCCTTTGAGCACCGAAGTTCTTGCTCTCTTTTAAGAAGTTTTGAATGAATTCGTATCTTTTTAAAACATCCTTCTTCTTATTTTTAAGAGGCAAAAGTCCATATGCAAGCATGTAATCTTTGTTTCTCTTATCGTGCACTCTTTCTTCTACATCATTTATATCAAGCTTCTTTAAAATAGCATCTGCAAATAGCTGAGCTCTTTTGTGATTTCCACCTGCTGTGATATATTTTGCACTATCATATACTATGTCAAATCTCTTCTCTCCAAGAGTTTTATAACTCTGTTTAAACCAATTGACATCGAAAGCTCCATCTTTAAATTCTTGAGGCGTTATTGGTGAATATCTCGCTACATTGGTCTCCTTAAGCGATGAAAAGCTTTCGTTCACATGAGCATGAAAATACCAACAAGACGAGGATAGACCTTTCCACCCTAAATACTCTTCTATTATAGAAATCCATTGAGGCGCATACATAGCAGCATCGATGAGCCTCGAATCTTTTATGTCTTTACCCTTTAAAAATGCTTTTAAATTTAAAGCTCCTTCATCTTTCTTAGGATAACAATTTTTAATCAATAGGCTGAGCATATCTCTTTTATTCCCTATATTCCAAAGATATCCACGTGAAAAGGTGTCATTTCCAAATGCAAGGAGTATGTTCACAAAATATTCTATACTTTCAAAATAATTAATTTTACGAGCAAGATGGGAAACTTCAGTTTGAGGGTCTCCTCTTTTTATCTCGATTTCAATGACCTTATTTATCACCTTCGGGACTATCGTATCTTTTATAAGATGATTCTCTAAGAATTCTTGCTTTTTAGGATCTGTCACGAGGCTGATGTTATTAGGGCTTGAACTTCTCTCCATGAGCTCTTTATATATTTCATTTTCATCTACGAGTTTTAAATCAAAAGCTCTCTTAAAATCTGCAAAATCTATGTTTATGCTCTTGTAATCAGACTTTTTATAAAAATTGTATTTAATTGTGAAGAAATTTTTAAAGCTTTCATCGTCGTAGATATATTGTTTCATGGAATTCATCCAAAAATTAAATACATGCTGTGTACCTATTCGATAATCATTTAAATAACCATTTTGAGATTCTTCATATATTGGTTTTGTAAAGTATTCTAAGGGAATTTTACCATAAACATATAAAGCCATATCTTCTAAATATTTAAATATTATTTCTTCAGGAAACTGATCTTTTAAAAGTCTTAATATGGTTATAGCTATTGAAGAATAAGGTGTTTTATTTATATTCTCATATATTTTAGCAAATTTATTCGTATTATAAATTTCATTTTTAAAATCCACATACCATTTTAGTTCCCTATTTTTATGGTATGTATATGAGCTATTGAATTCGTTAGCGCAAATAAATCCAATCAATATCAATTCGCTTGGATTTAAACCTAAATCATTTAAAAATTTCATCCAGAGGTCCTTTAATGGATAGTCAAAAATAGTCAGATCATTCCCTCTTCGCAAGGGGTTTAAATAATTTTCAGCACCTAAAACAACTTTACGCTTTGTACCATCATAATATTCCGTCTCATATTCATAGTCTCTATTTTCATGAATTAAATCGCTGAGATTTGTAAATATTTCCTTGATCCTATCTTCATCGATATCTAGTGGGATCTTAGAAGGTATGCTCATTTCACCCATAGATATATCGAGGCTGCTTTCGTGATTGTATAGCATAAATCCATTTTCAATAGATGGTTTGTCGCTTTTATCTGCGATCTTATTTATTATTATATTCATCTTTTCAGAAGGTATTTTAAACGAATCTATTAATTCTAAAGATTTTTCGTAAACATCTTTATACTCAGGATTATCCTTTATTCCATAGATTAAATCCAGGGAAGCTAGCTTCTTCTCTTCGAGGCTTGACGTAAGTAGCCTTTCGATAGTCTCATAGAGGTTACTGGGTTTTTCTTTGATCAAAAGGCTGATCAAACCTTTCCTCAAGTCTCCAGATTTAAATCTCAAATAATCCTCCGTCTTTTTATATTCTTCTTCAGTCAAATTGAGCTTTGAACTCGTATTTAATGCCTTAATCCTCACAGATTCGCTTTTATCACCGATGGCTGAAATAAGTGTATCCCTTTGTTTTTGGGTATTTGCTTTAGAAATTGCTTCAATATAGCTCTCTCTGGACCATGGATTCATCAGACTTATAAGCTCGCTTAGATCATCCAAGTTATTATCATCTTCCCTTTTTTTAGCAAAGTTTAG
>WQUF01000453.1 GCA_009785875.1 Oscillospiraceae bacterium
TTCACCTCTGAAGGATTCCAAGTTCTTTCAAACGTGGCAGTATAACTATCCAGCATCTCCTGTGTTATCGGTTTGCCACCAATAGTTCCAATATCATTTCGTTCCAAATAAACATCTCCTTATCGTTAAACAACGCTCTAAATACAGTATCTGCGAAAATATTTAATTTAGTAAGTTTATAATAGCATAGAATAAATGTACAATCAATAAATCAATATTAATAATTTGACATATGCACTTGGTACTAACTTATAAAAATTATTTAAAAAATAGGAATATTTTCCAAAGAACTGTATTATATATTTATTGAATACGTAAATATACAAAATTAGGTTAGGTGTGCGTTTATCATATATAGTACCTCCAGATTTTTAAGCAACTTGCTGGCATAGTCTCTGATTGTTTCATATTTATAGTATTCAAACAAAGATCCTCGTTTTAGGTTTAGAGGATCTTTGTTCTTTTGAAAAATTATTAAAATTAGGAATATTTTTTATTAGACTTGATTATATATTAATGTATTATATATTATTTTATGCAGATATGCTAAATTAGGTGTAGCCATTTTGTAGGTTCCTCTCTACAATATGATCCATCTTTTAAATAATTACTAATTTAACATATCTCTGCAAAGGATTCTCTTTTAGAGGATCTTTTTTTTAGTTGAGATCTATTTGAATAATAATTTTAAATTAACAGAAAATAATATTGACAAAAATGATATAGAAACATAGAATTTAGTTAAGTTTGAATCTTTCTAGATTCAAATGTGATCAATAATAAGTCATAGCACAGGAATTTTGTCATCTGGAATTACATCTGGATGTGGATTGAAACGATGTGGATTGAAACAAATAATTTAGAAAGGATGATTGACAATGCTAGGTTATTTTCAAAAAATTCTCTATGTAGATTTGACCTCAAAGACATCTAGAACTGTAGACATTGATGAAAAGGATTTAAAACTTTTAATCGGTGGAGCTGCCCTTGGTGCTAAAATTTTATTAAATGAAGTTGCTCCTAAAGTCGACCCTTTATCTCCTGAAAACAAGCTTATATTTGCTGTTGGTTTTATGCAAGCTTTGAATTATCCAGGAAACGCAAAATGGAGCGTAATAACTAAAGGTCCCCTCACTAAATCATTTTTGGATTCTGCTGGAACAGGTGCTTGGGCCCCAGAGTTAAAAAAAGCAGGCTATGAAGCAATCGTAATCGAAGGAAAATCAGATAAACCAGTTTACATTTATATAAATAACGATAGTGTTGAAATTAAAGATGCATCTAAAATTTGGGGTATGGATACTGTTGAAACTGGAAAAGCTATTAAAGAAGAACTTGGCGATAAGAGGATAAATACTTTAAATATCGGTCCTGCCGGTGAAAAGATGATTCCATTCTCTAGCATAAGCTGTGATGGACATTCCTTTGCAGGCAGAGGCGGTGCCGGTGCAGTAATGGGATCTAAAAATTTAAAAGCCATTGCAGTATGGGGAGATAAACAAGTTCCTGTTTTTGACGAAGAAAATGGTAAAAAACTAGCAGTTAAGCTGATGAAAGCTCTTCACGAAACAGCAAAGGGCGGTGGAGGTACTCCTGACGTTATGGTACCTCTTGAACAATTAGGCGATTCTCCTATAAAATACTGGCGTGGAGATGCTTGGCATAAAGGTGCTGAGATGATAGGAACTCCTAGATACACTGAATTTTTAAATGTTACACCACTTCCATGTCAAAACTGTCCTGTTGGATGCCATAGGCACATTAAAAAAGAATTACCAGATGGTACAGTTTTAGAAGGAAATGGACCTGAATATGAAACATTAGGAATGCTGGGATCAGGTCTCCTTAACGACGATCTCACATCTATCGCTATAGTCAACGATAAAGCAAATAGAGCAGGTGTAGACACAGTTTCCTTAGGCTCATATATCGGATTTACAATTGAATGTTATGAAGCTGGTTTATTATCTGCTGATGAAATAGGAATGGTGCCAAAATGGGCTGATACTGAGACTCTGTATTTCTTAGCAGATAAGATCATAAAGCAAGAAGGAATAGGTGAATTCTTTAAAGAAGGCATAAGAGGTGCAGCAGCAAAAATAGGTGGAGACGCTCCAAAGATAGCTGTTGAAGTTAAGAACTTAGACTACCCGGCTCACGACCCAAGAGCAGTTTACGGTCTTGCTGTAAATTATGCAACAAGTCCAAGAGGTGCTTGTCATGAAAGAGGAAATCCCCAAGCTTCAGCTTTAGGTTTATTCTATCCTGATTGCGGTATGGATGCTCCTCCAGATAGATTCGACCCTAAACAAGCTGGATACTGCGCATTTATGTATCAAAACACAAGCATGCTATACAATAACATAACAATGTGCAAATTCATGGTAAATAATGGCGGACTTACAATCTCTGAGATTGCAAAGATGTATTATTATACAACTGGAATAGAGCTTTCAAATGAAGAACTTTTGAAGACTTCACAAAGAGGAATCACCCTTCAAAGATTGATCAATGTACGCGATGGAATGTCAAGAAAAGACGATACCCTTCCACCTAAAATGCTTCAAGCAGCAGTAATCGGAGGAAGAGCTGGCAAGGCTCCTTATGAATTCGATGATATGCTAAGCGATTATTATAAATTGAGAAATTGGGACGACAATGGTATACCTACTGCTGAAGGATTAAAAAATTTAGATTTAGAAGAGTATATTAAGTATTTGGAGGATTAAATGGTTTATATTAAATTCGTTGGTCCATTTTCAAAACTCATGCCAAGCACAACTGAAAATGGCTACTTCGCTTCTGATTCTGGTGGTAAGTCAATATCTTCTTGTCTAAGTTCATTCGATTTTGGTAACATAACTTATGTGATTTTGGTTAACAATATGAGAGAAGATAAAGACTATATTTTGCAAGATGGCGATAAGTTATTGGTAATGCCAACTTTAGCCGGTGGTTAAAAAAATTTAGGAGGTAATTTATGTTTAATGCAAATGTCGGTTCAAGTATTCTAGTAAATTCCTATGATGCTGGTATGGAAGCTGCTAAACTCGCTATGGATAACCTTAATGAAATAAAGATGGCTTTTATGTATACCAGTTGTGAACATGATCAAGAGGAAGTTTTAAAAGGTGCTTCTGAAGTTCTTAAAGATGTTCCAATCATAGGTAATACCAGTTTTACAGGTATAATAACTCAGCAAGGTTTTATCGGCGGAAATACATTTGTAGGAATAATGGTCATATCTAGCGATGATTTAGCTATAGGTATAGCAGGAGTAGAAAAAGAGACAGATGCAAGAGAAGCTGGTCAAAAAGCTGCTTTAGATGCAATAGAAAATTCAGGTAAAAAACAAATTCCAAATTATTTCTACATGGTAGCTCCTCCAGGGGAAGAAGAATCATACTTAAAGGGTATAACCGATGTCATAGGCAGAGTTCCTTGCTTTGGTGGAAGTGCTGCTGACAATACCATAGAAGGTAAGTGGAAATTATTCACAAATAATGGATCATTTGCTGATGGTGTAGCAGTTGCGTTCTTCTTTACAGATAGTTCATTTGCAAATGAATATACTGGAGCTTATAGAGAAACTTGTAACTCAGGTGTCATCACTAAGTTATCAGGAAAGAGGACTCTAGTGGAAATAGATGGAGAACCTGCTATAATGAAATACTCAAAATGGGTTTCAAAAGATCCTTCAAAGCTTTTAGGTGGAAATCTGCTGCTTGAAACTATCTTAGCACCACTTGGAGTTAAGGATAGATTAGGAGATCTGGTTGCAATAAGGCATCCTATGTTTGGAAACGATGATTTTTCCATGAATATTGGATCAAACCTTGCAGTGAACACCTGTGTAATTCAAATGGAATCCACTACTGATGAATTGATATACTCAGTTGAAACTGCTTTAAAGGATTTAAAAGAAAAGCTTGGTGAAGACATTTCTGCACTCCACTTGATTCACTGTGGTGGAAGAAGAGCTGGAATCGGCGACAGGATCAATGAAGTCTACGGAACAATCAAAAAAACTGTAGGAACTGTTCCTTTTATAATGGAATTTACTTTTGGAGAGTATGGATTCTTTGATGATGGGAATAATACTTGTGGAGGGCTAATGCTCTCGTTTACAGCTTTTGGAAAATAATTTAATTTTGTACCTTCATCAAATTTTGATGTTGGAATATAATTTAATTTTGAGCCTTCATCATAAATTTGATGTTTGGAATATAATTTAATTTTGAGCCTTCACCAAAATTTGATGAAGGCTCTTTTATAATAATTTTTTACCATACTTCTCTTCCAGCTGGTTCTTCTATACCCCAATCAAACTCCCTGCAATCATAATCACCATCATAATCCTTAAACAATTCTTCAAGACTCAAATATGAACTTTTAGCTTTTTTAATAATTATTTGTTCTTTATCTGCTATAAGTTCAATTTTTTCATCATCTTTCATACAAATATCTCCATTTTATTTTTTTTCACTTTATTATTTAAGATTTCAGATACAATAATTAAAATTATAAGGATACTCACTAAAAATACGGGTAGCAAACCATAATTAAAATGAGATGCTATAAATCCAAATAATGGCGGCATCACTGTAGAACCAGTAAACGCAAAAGCAACTTGCATCCCCATTATATCTTGAGAATACTCTTTTCCAAAATTCTCAGGTGTTTCGTGGGATAGGCTCGGAAAAATCGGTCCACACCCAACTCCTAACATTAAAAATGCAATCAAAAGTGATGTATTTCCAAATGGCAATACTAAAAATATTATTCCCAATGCTATCAAGATCTGTCCTAAACGTATCATCCATCTGTTATTAAGTTTAAAAGCTAAAAAGCCTGAAACCAATCTTCCAAAGGTTATTCCTAAGAAGAAGAGCGATACCCAATTTGCTGCTGTATCTTTTGGGATTCCTTTCACTATTACCACAAAGCTCGATCCCCATAGCCCAACTAATGCCTCAATGGAACAATAGAAGAAGAAAGACGCTAATGCATATTTTACTCCTTTTAGCTTAAATAATCGTAAGTAACTCAGGGACTTATGGTCAATCTCCTCCTCTTTAATGGTTTTACCAGTGATCTTATTCCACAATGGCAATGAGAAGAAGAGTACCACTACCAGGCATAATTCAATGATGCTTATGATGCGATAGCCCCAGTTCCAATTGCCCATATGAACTAATATGATGGGACCAATGGTAGCACCGACTCCCCATAGACAATGCAGAAAGTTCATATGTACTAATTTATAAAACCTTGCTACAATATCATTTAACAATACCTCTTCAAGACCAGTTCCAAGCCCAAGTGGAATTGCACAAAGGCAAAGCATCATAATACTCCTCGAAAAAGAAAAACCTATTAATGCTAATGCTATCAGTAAAAAACCAACTAAACATGTAATCCCTGTGCTGATCTTCTTTGCAATTTTGCTGCAAAAAATACTTGAGATGATTATGCAACCTGTTATTATCATTGAAATTATACCTGCAAAAGAGATCTGTGCATTGAGTCCTTGGTACATCGATGGCCAGGCAGCACCTAGCAATGAATGCTGCAGTCCAAGGCAAGTAAATGCAACATAGACCAATAATAATAAAATAAAATAAGCCAATATTATCCCAACTTTCAATGTAAAAAAATTTTGAACAACCTTACAAATATAGTATATGTAATAGAGTAAAATATGTGAAGCTTTCTCTTAATAAATTTAATTAGAGACTTTTTATTCACTTTTTAAATAAAACATCATAACATAAATTAGACTATTATAAAAGAGAGGGAATGTTATGAATAATAATTTTAGTGAATTAGGAAGACCAGAACTTACTGAAGAAGAAAAGGCTGCTATTATAGAAATTGCTAATGGGTTAGGCCTTGGAACAAGCAATGGAGAAAATTTAAGGATCATCAACCCTTCTGAGGAACCTGAATATAACGATTCTATTACCATAGAAGATATATTTGAAGAAGAACCAGCAAAGAAAAATTTTTCACCCATAACCATTGCTAAAAATAATGCCAAAATCGATATTCAGAGCATCATGAATTTTCAAGAGACGAGAGATAATTCTGAGATTAAAAAGAATTTAATGAAAGATGAATTGAATTTCTATAAGACAATAGAATATATCGACCTTGACCGTTTAGTTGAAGTAGATTCTTCTATCAATTTCTTTGCTTTACCTAACAACGAGGAATTTTTAGATTTAGCTGACTCAGTGAACCAATTTGGAATTATTAATCCTTTAATAGCAATGAAAAGGGAAGATTCTGATAATTACATCGTTTTGGTTGGTAGAAGTAGACTTTATGTTTTAAGAAGCCTTTATGCTGAAACCGAGGATTTACGATTTTTTAAGGTTCCTTGTATTATATTGGATGGTAACATAAGCCCAGAACTGATTCAAGGATTAGTCGTATCTACTAACATGAAATATCGAAAATTATCTAAACAAGATAAAATTCGTTCTGTTTTGATTTTGGACGATATTTTAAATAATAGAGGAGAGATGAATGTTGCAAACGTCATCGCAAAGCAAGCTGGCATCTCAAGATCTACAGTAAATAATTATCGCGAGCTCAAGAACCTTTGCCCCATGGGAATGGATTTGGTTATGAAAAAGCATATGAATTTAAATATAGCAAGGATGATTTCTCATAAAGACCTCCAGACTCAGGAGATAATTATAAAGGGGTTAGGATCTGATATCAATGATGTTCGCAGAGTACAATCTATGATGGAGGGACCAGCAAAGAGCATCTATGATAATGAGCAGAAGAAGTCTGTTCCAGAAACATGGGAAATGAAGATAAAGAGTGCAAAGGAAATGGTTCCAAAATATACTTATATCACTATTAAGGTTTCTTCGTTATCAGTTGAAGATACACTTAAGGATCTAGCTGTTTTAAGAAAGGGTTTTGCAATCAAGTATGCTACTACAAAGAAAAATGATATCAATAGAGTTATTGAAGTAAAAGTTAACGAGAAAGACATGTTGCAATATATCAATCGAGGATTTTTAAAACAAGAGACTTTGAACAAAGTTTTAGCTACAGAATTTAATGATGTAATAAAATTAGCCTGAATTTTTATCTCAAGAAAGGAGGAGATAAGAAACACTCCGCCCTGAAGACAATGAAAAGTACTTGCTAAAACTTAATATTAGCCTTGAAAATCATATGGATATATTGGTAGTAAAAGCTTAGCCAATTTTTTAAAAATTTAAGAGATGTGGCTTACTTGCGATGCTCAAATTATTCATTATAGGTTATTTATTACTGTTTAATACATATATGAACACCTCATTTAATGGTTAAAGTGATAAACAAATTTAGCAACCAAAATTCCTAAAATAGTGTTGCAACAAAATAGGTCATTGCGTATTATAATATGTGAAACTAAATTTGTAGGAGATTACTATGCTTACACAAAAAGGAACCCAGGATTTAATTACAAATAGAATATTAAAAGCTGATTATCAGAATCCTCTAGTGGAGATGTTTTTGGATGTTCCTCTTATCAGCCAAATGCCAGAGCTTCCAACAGGATGTGAAATAACTTCCATCGCCATGATGCTAGAATTTTCTGGAGCAGATGTCTCTAAAATCGATTTAGCAAACGAAATGCCAAAGAGCACAGAAGATCCTAATATAGGATTTGTAGGGGATCCTTTCACCGATTTTGGCTGGACTATTTATCCTAATGCTTTAATGAATTTAGTGAAAAAATATGCAGGTAGCAGCATAGATTTAACTGGATGCCATGAAAAAAGATTAGAAGAGCAGATTTTAAATGAAAAACCTGTTGTAGTTTGGCTGTCTGACATGTATACTTTTTCTGTACATACCCTCGTAATGGTTGGTTATGATGAATTTAAATATTACTTTAATGATCCCTGGGGCAATATAAAAAATTTACCTATTGATAAAAATGAATTCATTCAAAAATGGAATAAACAAGCTAGAAGAGCTATATCATATTTACAAAGGAGGAAACTTATGCCATATGTTATAGAAAGTGACCATTGTATTTTTTCTATGTCAGATAAAAACGAATCAGTAATTTCCGTTCCTGATGGTGCAACAATCATCTTTAAAACAAAAGACTGCTTTGCAAATCAAATTCAGTCAGCAGATGTTAAATTTGATACAATTGATTGGAATAATATCAACCCAGCAACTGGACCAATAGATATTGAAGGTGCAAATCCTGGTGACATTTTACAGGTAATCATCAAGGATGTTACAATAAGCAATCAAAGTTGTATGCTTACAGGTAAAGATATGGGGCTTTCCGGTGGTCGTTTGCAAGGTACCTTCTTAAAGATCATGCCCATTATAGATGGTAAAGTGAAATTCTCAGATAAAATCTCCATTCCTGTTCGTCCAATGATAGGTGTCATTGGTGTAGCTCCTAAAGATGCAAATATCAATTGTGGAACACCTGGTTTGCATGGCGGAAATATGGATTGTGCTGAGATCACTGCAGGTACTACTCTATACTTACCTGTCAACGTTATAGGTGCAAAACTAGCTATGGGTGATTTACATGCAGTGATGGGCGACGGCGAAGTCAGCGTTTGTGGTGCTGAAATTCCTGGAGAAGTGACTGTAGAAGTCCATGTTTTAAAAAATAAATCCTTGCCTACCCCACTCCTCAAAACTGACACCACGCTGATGACAATCGCTTCTGCAATAACCTTAAATGAAGCTGTTAATTTAGCAGTTCTTAATGCTGTTGA
>WQUF01000454.1 GCA_009785875.1 Oscillospiraceae bacterium
AATTTTGTACAATCATATTATATATTAGATTTTTTAAACATTTATACGAGGTGGTGCAAAGATGAATGCAAAGTTCACATCAGAATCAGAGTTAGAGCAAGACTTAATCGATAGGCTTACTTCGGGTAATTCGCAATGGACTTTTAGACCTGATATCAACACTGAAGAAAAGCTTTGGCTGAATTTTAAGCAAAAACTTGAATACAATAATGCAGATATTTTAAATGAGACACCCCTAACTGAGCAAGAATTTCGTCAAATCCAGAATCAGCTTAATTTTCCTAATTTTGTAGAAGCTGCAAAGTGGCTATCTGGTGAAAATGGCATCACTAAAGTCCATGTGCAGCGTGAAGATGCATCCTTTGGAACTATTCGCTTATCTGTAATTTGGCGTGAAGATATTGTTGGTGGTCATTCAAGCTATGAAGTAGTCAATCAGGTAAATAGAACAAAAAATGACGATGCAGATCGAGACCGTCGCTTTGATGTTACTTTGCTCATCAATGGACTTCCCTTGATTCAGATAGAGCTTAAAAATCGCTCACATCCATATATGGATGCATTTAGACAGATTCAAAAATACCTGCAGCAAGGAAAATACACTGGTATTTTTTCGAGCCTTCAGATGTTTGTCGTATCGAATTGCACGGACACCCGTTATATTGCCACTGCTGCTTATGAAAAGCTTAATGAGCAGTTTCTATCAATATGGGTCGATGAAAACAATAAACCTGTCACAAAGTATTTAGATTTTGCTGATCATGTGTTAAATATACCACAAGCTCACAAGATGGTTACTCAATACACAGTTATAGACAACATAGAGAAAAAACTCATACTTTTGCGCCCTTATCAGATACATGCAATTGAAGCAATAAAGTCTGCAAGTTTTCGTCAGCAATCGGGTTACGTATGGCACACCACTGGCTCAGGAAAAACATTGACAAGTTACAAAGTGGCGAAAAATTTGCTACAAATCCCATCTATAGATAAGACGATTTTTCTTATTGATCGCATTGATTTGGATACGCAGACAACAAGGAGCTTTGAAAGCTATGCTGAAAATGACATTATTGAAATTAGCGCAACAGCTGATGTTAAAGGCTTAATTGATAATTTATGTTCAAGTAACCGCAGCGTCATTGTAACAACTGTTCAAAAGTTAAATTATTTGCTCCGGCGTTTTGAAGGAAAGGATACAGATTCAAAATACATTAAACTTCGCAATCTTCACCTTGCTTTTGTTGTCGACGAATGCCATAGGGCAATTTCATCATTAAAACAACAGGAAATTAAGAGGTTTTTCATCAATTCCTTATGGTATGGATTTACAGGCACTCCGATCTTTAAAGAAAATGCTAAAAAAGAAATGGGGGACCTGGCGAGGACGACTGAGGAACAATATGGGAAAAGGCTTCATGAATATACTGTAAAAGAAGCTATCCACGACAACGCTGTTTTAGGTTTTCAGGTGGAATATAATACTACCATTCCTGAAAGCGCATTAGACAACTTAATTAAAAAAAGGAAACCAGGTTCTAATGTTCAAGCTATGACAAAAATTGATAAGGAAAGAGAATTATCAAGAGAAGATTTTGAAAGCGAAGACCATATGCTAAAGGTTTTAGATTCAATTATAAATAGATCGAGGTCAAAGTTTGGCTTAGATAATGGTGCCGGAAAAACCTATACTGCTATTTTCACCACTAGCTCTATTCCTCAGGCTCAAAGGTACTACAAGCTTTTAAAGGATATCAAAGAAGACAAAACGAAGATAAATAAAGATATAACGCAAATGATGCCTGATTTTCCTAAATTTGCAATCACCTATTCAATCACTGAAAATGAAAATGAAAGCATTGTAAACCAAGAGAAGATGAAGGAATCCATTTCAGATTATAATAAATTGTTTGGAACTCAGTTTTCGCTGGAAACGATTAAGTCTTACAATGCCGATATCAATGAGCGTTTATCGAGAAAGCAGGAAAAATATCTGTATCGCAATGAGCAACTGGATTTTGTCATCGTGGTGGATCGCTTATTGACTGGGTTTGATGCTCCATGTATGTCTACTTTGTTTATAGACCGTGCACCTATGGCCCCCCAAGATTTGATCCAAGCCTTTTCAAGGACAAACCGCTTATTTGATAAAAGGAAGAAATATGGGCAGATTGTGACTTTTCAATCCCCTGTTAGCTTTAAACAGTGCGTAGACGAAGCGTTGAGATTGTATTCTAATGGCGGCGAGAATTATGTTTTAGCTCCAAGCTACGAGGATTCAAAGGCTAGGTTTTTTGAATCTTTAAAAGCTCTTCTTGATATTGCACCCACTGCTGATTTTGTCATTGATTTGACCACTGAGCAGAAGAAAAGGTTTGCTAAAGCATATCAAGAGTTTGATAAATCGCTTACATCCATAAAGGTTTATAGCAATTTTGCTGAAGACCCTGATTTTAATTTCTTAAATGATTCTGATTTGGATACCCATGATTCTAAACTTCACGAAGATGAAGCCAGATATGGTGTGAATTATGAGATAAAAGATTTAGAAGAGTACACTGGGCGTTATGAAAACGTGATAGAAGAATTAAAAGAGTTAAGAGAAGAAGAAAATGGAAGTCTTAACATCGATATAGATATAGAGTACGAATTGGAAGCTTTTACTACTGATGAAATAAATTACCAGTACATCCTCATGTTGATTCAAGCCTATGTCCCTAAAGATGACGCAGATTATATGAAACCATCCAATGAGGACGCTAAAGAGATAGACGAGTATCTTGAAACTTTATCCTTGAAAAATAGCAAATTGGCATCTGTTGTTAAGGATTTATGGATTGATATTCAAAAGAATCCAAGCTCTTATTCCAATAAACATGTGAGCATGCTTTTAGATGAAAAGATCGAAGGAATCATCGATTGTTTGTCAAGGAAGTTCTGCAATAAATGGTTTGTTGGGTTCAACGAGCTTAAGTATCTCATCAATAATTATAAACTAAAACACAATAAGCAAATTGGTGAATCTGCATTAAAAGACACCAGCGATTATAAAGCTTATAAGGAAAATACAGAGGATCCAGTGTCTAAAATTAAATATTGGAAGGAAGTCAGCAAAGCTTATAGAGAGATGATTGTAGATGAAATATTGCCACTAAGGGATAGATAACATGAAAGTGACTAGTGAGTAGTGGCTAGTGACTAGACGGGTGCTAGCGATCACACTAGCCCACTAATCACTAGCCACTACTAACCACTAGTCACTAACCACTAGCCACTCAATACTCATATGTAACTGAAACATTAGCAGTTATTTCGATCTCACCTTGGGTTATTGCAGCTGCACTTGGTGCTGGGGCAGGACTTCCCATAGCAACGTTATTGCTAAAATATGGAGTGTAATAACTATTGTTTTCAATGATTGTTGAAGGAACACCGATTTTCACACCAATAGCTTTTGCTATAGTATCAGCCTTGCTTTTCGCATTTGCCATTGCATTTGAAAGTGCTTGATTGTAATAGTCATCTGAATTTGACAAGCTAAATGTTATACCATTATTGACGTTTGCACCAGCATCCACTGCAGCTGCTAGAACCTCACCGGCCTTATTTACATCTCTAACCTTTATTTGTACCATGTTACTCAAAGTATAACCAACAATTTTACTGCCACTTTTGGTGTTTGATTGATCATATTCAGGGTTCATGTAGTAGTTAACTGTTTTTATATCTTTATCAGCAACTCCTAAAGCTTTCACGCTGGCTAAAACTTTGTTCATGACCTTGGTATTATCGCTTTGAACAGATGTTGTGCTTGTACCGTTTGTGGTCACGCCGACATTTAAAATGGCTATATCTGGATTCGCCTTGATAGAGCTAGTCCCTGTAACTTGGATAGTTCTGGCAGACTTATTCTCAATAGATGCAGCACTTGCTTCTTTAATATTTAAACCTAGGCTGAAAGTAAATGCAGCAACTGATACAACAGCTATGGCAAATGCTTTTGCTAAAATTTTAGGCTTTGAATTCATAAGATCACCCCGTTTAATTAATCTAAAATAATTTTAACATAGTAATGTATAAAATAAAACTACTTAAAAAACTGTTCTTGGGTAAATTTGTTTATAATGCTTTTTATAGTTAAAGTATAACATTACTGAAAAAGCAACCAATAAAACTATGCTTATTATTGTAAATGCATTGGATAGCAAGTATTTATTTACTATTTGTTCAGGCAAATAGCTAAGAAAAATTGAATAAGAATTGTTTACAATATGGCAAACAAAAGCGATTATAAGCGAATTAAATTTCTCTCTAAAAATTCCATATGTTACACCTAAAACGAATGCATAAATTCCCTGAACCATATTCAAATGCATCGCACCAAATAATAAAGCTTGGATTAATATAGCTATTATAAAATTTGAACTTATCTTTATTTCATTAAAAACGAGACCTCTTGTAATAATTTCCTCCATTATCGGTCCCATAAAGCATATATATAGTATGGAAAAGGGGACAGAAATACGGAACATATCGCTAAAAGTATTTTGAATCATATCAAATGAAGGATAAAACTTAGTTAAAAAATCAGCAAGCATAGAAATCAAAGGGTAAAAGCAAATGCTAAAGCCTATGGAAAGGAGTATGGTAGATGGTTTAACTTTATTTAAATACAAAGCTTTTTTAAAACTTATTCTCCTTAATTTAAATATGAGTACATAGATAAAAAAAGTAGCGATTATGCAAAATGGAAGGGAATATACAGTTGCTATTGTAGATAAATTTATTATTACATCAGTATTAAAATCTTGTATCGCTTTTAAGTTAGCAGGAGTAAACATCATTGGGATTAAAAATATAATGGAGAAAATAAGCTGCATAAAAATATATATACCAACAAAAGCCAACGAATACAAAAGTGCTTTTACAAACCTCACATCGATCACCTCTTAAAAAATAAAAAGAACTTATTGTATAAGTATATTAGAACAAATACAATAAGTCCATATTTAAATTTAATAAAATCCTTCCTTTTGAAATTTAAAAGCTAAAATCACACATATTACAATTATGCTTGAAAGGAGTATTGTATCGTCGTATTTTAAAAATATATTGTCTTTATAAGCTGTATTAATTAAATATTCCCATACGATATCGAAGGACCTTTTTATATTATCTTTGTTTACATATTCTGCTTTGTCTTCTGGGGTGTGATAGCTATTTGACTCAGTATCTGAAATAGTTATCGCATCAATTCCTTCTTTTGAAAAGGAAAAATGATCGCTTAAATCGTTAAAATCCACAGCATAATTTATGCCTTCCTTGGTGCAAATATCAGAAAAATCCTTAACTAATTTATTATTAGGAGAAGAATTTTTACTAGATACTATATGTACTATTGAACTTTGGTCCCCACCGATCATATCCATATTTATTACAGAAGAATTTATAAGGGAATCCTTATTTTCTTTAGCGAAATATTGGGAACCTAAAAGCCCAAATTCTTCAGCATTAAAAGATGCAAAGACGATATCATTTAATGGTGTAGATAACGGCTTTAAAAATCTGGATAGTTCAAGTATAAAAGCAGTCCCCGAAGCGTCGTCCAATGCACCTGGATAAATGTCACCTGCGATACTTTGTCCTAAACCATCAAAATGAGAAGTAAATACTATTTTTGAATTATCTGATAATCCTTTTATTCCTCCAGATATATTGCTTACAGAAGCTTCTTTAATTTCATAAGGTATTTTAACAGTTAAGGACATGCCTTGGCTTAGAGATTTCTTTATATCCAGCAAAGCATCTTTCGTTACAAATATTAAAAGCGAGCAATCTGCATTTACTATAAATGAACTTCTAAATTTACTCTTTAAATCCTCCTCGTAAAAGATGACAATACCATCCCGGGTTTTTAAAGAAAGGGATTTCTCTTGATTTTGAACGATATTTTCCAAAGTGAATTTTGCATCTGTTATCTTAAAATTTACGAAATCCTCTCTAAAGTCTATGTTGTATTTAAATGTTTTGTAAATTTGACCATATCCGGTTTTTATCTGCAAAAAAGGCTTTCCTGAAGTTTGTTCAGGGTAACTTACAGTAAAACTATCCTTATAACTTTGAGCATATGGCAATAAACTTATATTACTAAAATAATTCGTTATGTAGTTTTCAGCATCCTCGTTTTCTTTTGTACCTGCAAGCCTTCCTTTGTAATAATCAGAACTTAAATCCTCGATGTGATTCATTACATTGTCTACATTAAACTTATCTTTATAGTTAAAGTATAAACTCGATATATGCAAAGAGCACAATGAAATAATAAGTATCATAGAATATATTATATTCCTCATAAATCCTCCTACTTTAGTTCTATAAAATTATATGATCTTTAAAATAATAATATGTTATAATCTTAATTATTGGAGGAGATAAATGGAATGAATATTAATGAAAAGCTTAGTAAAGAGCTGGATATCACATTAAACCAAGTTCAAAATGTCATAGAACTCCTGGACCAAGGGAATACAGTACCATTTATAGCGAGGTATAGGAAAGAGATTACAGGTGGGATGGATGACACTAAACTGAGATTGTTTAACGAAAGATTGATCTATATTAGAAATTTGGAGGACAGGAAAAATACTGTAATAAAGACCATTGATGAAATAGGTAAATTAACAGATGAATTGAAACTTTCTATAGAAAATGCTGAAACTTTAACAGAAGTGGAGGATCTATACAGACCGTTTAAGCCTAAAAAGAGAACAAAAGCTACAATTGCAATTGAAAAAGGATTGCAGGGACTTGCTGATTTTATTTTAAGCGGTGCTGAAAAAGTAGATGCATTAGAAGAAGGTAAAAAATACATAAATGAAGAAAAAGGAGTTTTAAAATCTGTTGATGCAGTAGAAGGAGCTTGTAATATAATCGCTGAGACTGTATCGGATGATGCAGATATTAGAAAATGGATGAGGGCATTTTTAAACAGCACTTCCTTTATTGAAACATCTGGATCAAATGAAAAGTCCACGCCTTATGAGATGTATTATGAGTATAAGGAAAAGGTAAAGACCATACCGGGGCATAGGATTTTAGCCATAAATAGAGGGGAAAATGAAGGTGTTTTAAAGGTTAAAATAGCCTGCAATATGGATGAAATCAAAGAAAAAATAAAGAAAAAATATTTAAAAGAAAATGAATTTACAGATAAATATGTGTCTATTAGCATCGATGATTCATTGAAGAGGCTTCTTTATCCATCTGTTGAAAGAGAAATCAGAAATGAAATGACCGAGAGAGCTGAAGAAGGTGCCATTAAAATATTTAAAGAGAATTTAAAATCCCTCCTAATGCAGCAGCCAATAAAAGGAAAAGTTGTTTTAGGGTATGATCCTGGTTTTAGGACTGGGTGTAAACTCGCTGTCCTGGATCCAACTGGAAAGCTTCTCGACATAGGGACAATATACCCAACAGTTCCTCAAAATGACGTGGATGGAGCAATTAGGGTCATGAAAGCATTGGTGTACAAATATAATATAGAAATCGTATCTCTTGGAAATGGAACTGCAAGCAGAGAGTCCGAAATAGTCCTGGAAAGGCTCATAAAGGAAGTCCATGAAGAAAAGAAGAAAAATTTAAGCTATGTGGTGGTTTCAGAATCAGGAGCGTCTGTATATTCAGCATCGGAACTCGCAGCTAAAGAGTATCCAAATATTGATGTTTCTATTAGAGGTGCTATTTCTATCGGTCGAAGAGTACAGGACCCACTGGCTGAACTTGTAAAGATAGATCCAAAATCCATAGGTGTAGGGCAATATCAACACGATATAAATTCGAAGGCTTTAGATGAATCATTAAAAGGAGTAGTGGAGGCATGTGTTAACTCGGTGGGTATAGATTTAAATATTGCTACTCCATCGCTTTTAAACTATGTGGCTGGTATATCTCCTGCAATTTCAGAAAACATAGTAAGTTTCAGAAATGAAAATGGGATATTTAAAAACAGAAATGAATTATTAAATGTAAAAAGGCTTGGACCAAAGGTATTCGAGCAATGTGCTGGTTTTTTAAGGATACCTGAGAGCGACGAAATCTTAGACAACACTTCAGTGCACCCGGAATCATATAAGCAAGCTAAAGAACTTTTAAATATTCTTGGGATAAATTACAGCGAAGTTAAGCGAGGAGAACTTAAACAAATTGATAAAGGATTTAATGATAAGAAATATGAAGAATTATCGGCTAAACTTGGCATTGGAATCCCTACGCTAAAAGATATTGTAAAAGAGATATCAAAACCAGGTAGAGATCCAAGAGAGGATCTACCTAAGCCTATATTTAAAACTGGGGTTATGGACATTTCACATTTAAAGCCTGGCATGAGACTTTTAGGAACTATAAGGAATGTAGCAGATTTTGGAGCATTTGTGGATATAGGCGTACATCAAGACGGGCTCATCCATATTAGTCAACTATCGTCGAAGTTTATAAAACACCCCCTTGATGTTGTGAAAGTAGGGGATATAGTAGAGGTGGAGGTTTTGGAAATAGATGATAAGAGGAAGAGAATTGGGCTTACTATGAGATTTAGCACCTTATAATAATATAGATCCAAAGGGGTAATTTTTTTGAACGAAAGAGATATCATGATATTGTCTAACTTAAAGTATGTAAAGGAAATAGCATACAATTTTAAATTAGATTCATTAAGTTCTATGGATCGAGATGATTTAATAAGCATTGGGATAATAGG
>WQUF01000455.1 GCA_009785875.1 Oscillospiraceae bacterium
GTTCTAAATTATCTGGTTTATCGAAGTAATCCCAACCATTATTCGTCTTTTCTATTTTTTCAATGTCTATATACATGAAGTTTTTAAACAAGTCTACTCCATTTGTGAATGCATCATCTCTTCTTTTCAGCATGTCTTCGATTATTTTTTTAGAATGTTCCTTTACTTCCTGTGGAGATTCTCCCAAGTCTAATACCTCATCTGTAGTTAAATTTATATCATTTTTTAACCTATAGTGTGGCAACAGGTCATCGCCAAAGCTAAGTGAGATTTTTTCGTATATAGCATCTACATCGATATTTTTCTCCATTTATTAATTCTCCTAAAAATTATTTATAATAAGCTTTTAATCACTCATTATATACTAAATTATATGCGAGAGTTTCAAAAAGAGTCCATGAAATTATTATAATTTTAGAATAATACATACTTTTTAAATTGAGATCATCAGAAATTTTTTTCACAATATTGATATAAATGTGATAAAATATATTAAAGAGTGAAAATGGTATCAAAAAATACTTTTCATTGATACAATATTCACTATTCATTATTCATTATTATTTGGAGGTGTTTAAAATGTCAATACCAGACTTAGAAAAAGTATATACTTATTCAGATTATTTGGATTTTTCTGATGATGTGCGATGGGAATTATTAGATGGAGTTCCTTATATGTTAGATGCACCAATCTGGGAGCATCAATTCATATCGAGTGCTTTAAATGCGCAAATTTATCCACAATTAGAAGGAACACCATGTCATGTTGTAGCTGCACCATTTGATTTAAGGTTGCCACATAAGAACGTAAAAGATGAAGATACTACGACTGTAGTTCAACCAGATATTTTAGTTATATGTGATAAATCAGGATTAAAAGGAACAGGATATTTTGGCGTACCTGATTTTATAATCGAGATACTCTCAGATTCTACTGCTAGATATGATAAGACTAAAAAGCTGGATAAATATGAAAAATCTGGTGTCAAAGAATATTGGATTGTTGATCCTGTAGGAATGGATGTTTCTGTATTTATCCTGAATAATGGTATATATGGAAAGCCTGATTATTATTTTAAAAATGATAAAATAAAGTTAACGGCATTAGAAAATGTTGAGATAGATTTAGAGCTTGTATTTAATTCGATTAAATAAGACTACTAGTGGCTAGTGGTTAGTGGCTAGAAAAAACTTGTTTTTTTACCTTATATAAAAAATAAAGGATCCTCTTGGATCCTTTATTTTTTAATAATAAAACAGTAACAATTTTTTATATTAAGCATATTTATAAAAAGGATACTTTTATTTTGGGTTAAAAACTTAACCTTTAGTTATTTACCTCAACCAACAGATACTACTTCGCATTTTCTTGGACCTTTTGGTGTTGTGTCTACTATTGTTACAGTTATAGTTTTTGTAGTTCTAACTTTGTTTTCACCAATGACAGAGTATGTGAATGTATATTTTCCTGGTAGATAGGTATTGATTTGACCATTTACGGTCACTTTGTTTGTAATATCTTTACCTTTGCCACCGTTGTCAATAGCTTTGACATTATTCATTATATCAAATTTATCGCCCATCTTAAGAGTGATATCTGTTGCCTTGATGATCGCATCTTTTAATGGTTTGATTTTGATTTCTGTTGAATTAGGAATAGGGGTAGGGGTAGGATTTGATGTTGTATTATGAATAAAAGGATCATCCACGATTACAGGAGGTGTTGGTGGTGATGTTACAACGACTATTGGTGTATTTGGAACTGCTTGAGCTTTATTTGATGCAACTGTTATATTTACTGATCCTGTTCCCGTCACTATTACTTTATTATCATTTGCAGAAGCAGTAGCAGTATTTGAAATCACTGTTCCAGATTTTATGTCTGATGGAACTACAAAATGTCCAGTGTAAGTTAAAGTAGCTTGAGGAAGAAGAGAACTTGGATCCCCATCAGTGAGCTTTAAATCGCTAAGCATAACATCAGAAACATCAATAGTATTCAAAGGATCAGCACTAATATTTTTAACTGTTATGGTATAGGTTACAGTTTGTCCAGGTTGTGGGTTCATAGGAGATGCTGTTTTAGTGACTTGTAACTTCTCTGTGGTATCGATTGGTGTCCATTGTGCTATAAGGGTTACATTAGCTGCAGGCATTGTAAATGTGCTAGGATTCAAGTATATTTTACCATCAACATTATTCTTCCAACCAGCAAATTTATAACCAGGATATGTTGGTATAGAAGCTGTTACAGTAATCGAGTCGCCTTCATTATATAAGCCAGCAACTGATGGTTTATCGATACCGTTATTATAATCGTATGTCAATGTATATTTAGATATAGGAGTCCACTGTGCAATGAGAGTTACAACTGAAGCTGGCATTGCAAAACCACCAGGATTCCAGTAGATATTTCCATCAACGTTGTTCTTCCAACCAGCAAATTCATAGCCAGGATATACTGGTATAGAACTTGTTACAGTAATCGAGTCGCCTTCATTATATAAGCCAGCAACTGATGGTTTATCGATACCGTTATTATAATCGTATGTCAATGTGTACTTAGATATAGGAGTCCACTGTGCAATAAGAGTTACATCATTAGCTGGCATTGCAAATGTACTAGGATTCAAGTATATTTTACCATCAACGTTGTTTTTCCAACCAGCGAATTTATAGCCAGGATATGTTAGAATAGAAGATATTACAGTAATTGGGTCACCTTTAATGTATGAACCGGCAACTAATGGAGTATCAATACCATTATTATAATCGTATGTCAATGTGTACTTAGAGATAGGTGTCCACTGTGCAACTAGTGTTACATCAGAAGCAGGCATTACAAAAGTATTAACTTTATTAAATGGTAGTCCATTGTTTGGATCTGAAGATAATCCCCCTTGGTAAATCCAGTAATCAAATATATAACCATCTTGTGTCGGTATAGTTGAAGCTACAGTTATTGAATCGCCTTCTTTTTGAGTGTAAACCAACGTTGTGCTGGTACCATTATTAAAATCATAAGTCAATGTATATTTAGGTATTGGTGTCCAATGAGCAACAAGCGTTACATCAGAAGCAGGCATTACAAAAGTATTATCTT
>WQUF01000456.1 GCA_009785875.1 Oscillospiraceae bacterium
TTGATGGCTCTTTAATTACTTCTTCTAATTTCTTTTCAAAGTCTCCTATTAGCCCGGAGGCCAGGGCTGACTTGCTGAAGGCTGTATACGCTGTAACTAAGTCTTTATCTAAACCATTCCCATTTAGCAGTTTGTCTATGAGTTTCATAGATTTCGATAAGTCATCTTTATTTAGTATCTGTCCCCACGATTCTGCCATAACTTGAGCTGAAATAACGAAAGTATATCTAAATCGATCAAATGCTTTTTTATCACCTCCAAACAAAGTGTTCAAAAGATGTTCTTCTGCTTCCTTATCTCCATTTAGTACTTTTTCCATCTCTTCTGCAAGTTCTCCCATTCCACTTGCTAAATCTTTTGCAAGTTGTGGGTTCATCTCTCCTACAGCTTCTATGCTGGTCTGCATTGCCATGATTCCAACAAATAATGCTTTTAAATCTGCTTTAGTCAGGTCTTGCTTCTCTTTTCTGATTTTTGCATTCCTCTTCGCATTTTCAAGGATCTTTTTATCTTCAGCTTGCTTCTTTTTCTCCTCTTTTTCAAAGTCTGGTGCTGGATCTTCTAATGATGGTACTCCATCAACTGCTTCAATAATTAAATCATCTATGTTTGTAAAGATAGCAGCATTTTCGCCTAGTATTATCCCTTTTTCAATATTCTCTTCGTCACCTTGCTTTATGTAGATCTCTTCAGCTTTTAAATGGATCTTTTTCGCTGGCTTGTTTTTTTCTATTAGCTCCTTGTCCTTAAAATCCCAGTATCTATAGCCTATGTGCATGTCGCCTTCAGATGCTATGGTTATGCTTTTGCTGCTGTGAATTGTGGCAACACCATCACTGGAAAGATTCACCTTTATTCCATCGTTTCCTGTGGTGAATTCTAAATCGTTAACTCCAAGGCGCATCTCTTTTCCAAATTCATTTCGAAGATGCTTCTCTCTTGGGTCTTGCATCCTGTCTTCACCAGCAACTCTTCTTGATCCTTTTATATTTAAATTCTGCCTGACTGAATCCACCACAACTGCATTTTTTTCTTCTCCATCGGGAAAATATAGGTTGACTTTACTCCCTATTTTTGGCATATAATATCCAAGTTCGTTATTTATGCCTCCCGAGTAAGGAATGAATTTGTTATTTGCACCTTTATAAACCTTATCTATATCAAGATGTATCCTCATGGTATTTCGCTTTATTTCTTTTATGGTACCCTGAAGCTGTGCTCCTATTATGTTCTTGTTCTCCATATAGTTAGTACTTGTACCATCTAATGTATATATTTTGTATTTGTAGTGCAGTTCTGAGCCTTTAGTATAAGTTTCTGCATAAGTTACAACATAGCTCTGCTCCTTAAACCTAAGCCTGTTTCCTAATTCGAATTTTTCAGCACACTCAAACGTGAAAAATATAGCGTCAAATTCATCAAGATCTCCTTGAAAATTAGTAATGGTATCTAAATAGTCTATAAGGTTTTTTTCTGATACAATATTGTCAATTGGTACTGCTTTATCTATGGTTAAGTTTGGCTCTCCAATATACACCCTTGGAGAATTATCTTTTGCATCTACAATCAATGGTGCATTGAAGTGGCTTGCAATCCTAATTAGAAAGTCAAAGTCGGTCTCCTTGTATTGGACTAAAATATCATCTATTTTTTTACCATTTGTTGCTTTATCCAGATAGTCTGCTTTAGGGTAATCCTTTAAAACCTCTTTTATTATATCCTCATAGGTTAGATTTAAATCCATGAAAGACCTTGATTTGAGCTTTAAATCCAATTGTTTTGAATAGGAAACTACTTCTAAATCCATTGAGTAGTTTTCTCCATGTTTTTTGAACTTTATATTAGAAACAGTTCCTTGAAAAATATAGTTTAAGTCCTTATCCATTACCTTTACAGAAGCCGTTGCCTTAGTATCTTCAACCAATTTATCTTTTTCTTCATCAGGTATAATGCAGCTTAAGAATAGCCTGGTATGTTTGTCGTTCTGCTCAACTAATCTATAATCTAAGACTGAATATACATTAAATGGAAATTCCAATGTAAGCCCTTGGTATTTGTATTCCAAAATCTCACCTCATTTCATTTTATTCTTCCTGACCGTCAAATGTGATAGTGATCTTACCTCCATATGCACAATTTATTACAGAAGTATCAAGTAGTGTTTCTTTTCCTCCAATTATTAAGTTATCCTTTGTACCTTGCCATGGCATGTTTATCATAGGTGTACACAATGATGATTGTGCAAGTTCATCTTCAGCTCTATCAGCGTCTGTCTCTGTAAATACTTCTACTATGTCGCCGATCATAGCATCTATTTTTTCTTCTGGAGTCTCTTCTTCATTTTTTACATCATCTTGTTTATTATTTGGGTTAGAGCTGCATTTGCATATCCCCATAGGCATTATATTAACGTTAGAAATGAAGTCTTCTTTGTTTAGTTGAGCTCTCTTTTTAATATAAACTCCATGGCTTTTTTTTACTATTAATCTAGCTTCTCTAGTTCCCATATTGCATGAAGTCTTTGCTCCGTGGCATATGTAATGTGATCTTTCTTCTACTTTAGCTTTTTCATAGTTTTTAAGATCTTTGTTTAAGTCCTCAACAGATTTCTCAGACAATTTATCACCTCCCCTCTAAATACTCTCGACCTTTTCAAAATGAATCCCTAAGAATCCTCGTCTAAGCATGCTCTCTGCAACATCTAAAGAAACATATACTGAATTTAGTTATTTCTTCATCTAAATAATTCATATTAACTCAGATTAAAGAATTCATAAATATTGATAATATTTCTGAAGTATAATTCTATTTTTTTTAATTATTATTCTATTTATTTTATTTAATGCTATTCTAACTCATTTATTATACTAATTCTACATTATTTGTTAAGAATTTACTAGTTATATTTTATCATTTTTATAATTTATTTGAGAAACATTCAGAGAAGAAGTAGCTATTACCCAGAAATTTAAGTCCAGCACTTTATCTATATATTATGATATGTTAGCAGATATAGGGATGTTAATGAAAAAGAAACAAAATATAAGTTTTCTTTCTAATTTATTTTAAAATTCATGGCTAATTATATGAACTTTTTTTTGT
>WQUF01000457.1 GCA_009785875.1 Oscillospiraceae bacterium
GGAAGGTCAAAATGATTCCAATCGCTAAAGCTATCTTCAATTTTTTCAACATCTATCATCTGAAGCGTGTTGTGAAAACAAGGCTTTTCATTTATGCTTTGAGCTCTGAGTTTAAGGATTTCGCTTTCCCTATCAGCACGAGCTTTTATTTCTTCAGCAGTTCTAGGTATGATGAGTTCTTCTGAATGTAGCCTAGGATCTGGAATATGTGGTCGTATATCTATTCCCAGTTCTCCTCTTTCTAATTTTACTCTTTTTACCTTTTTCATAAATCTTTCTCCTTAACATTCTTAATATTTTATTATATGATCTGGGAAAATATATGTTACAAAAAGTAAATAATTTAAGTTGTAACATTTACGACTATCCCTCATATGTTAGTATTGTGATTTATTTCTGAAGTAAAATGATTTATGTGGATTATTATTTTATACTGAGCAATATAACAACCAAGAAGTTCACAGTGAAGGATTTAAAAGAAAACATTGATGTGACGGAAATATTCGCATTTGCAGTTCCATTGATCGCAAAAAAATCTTGCTTGAATAATGTAGAGGTTGTTTCACTTGAATCTTGTATGAAAATAGTTCTGGATGAAGAAGTTTTTAAGTAAATTTAAAGACTACTATCCTTGAAAATTGGTGGGTAGTAGTCTTTGATTTTATAAATATGGTTTTTAATTCCTAATTTGAATTTCTAATGCTAGAACTCATATATCTATCTTAATTAAATGTTTGACCGTTTTTATTGATTCAGGCTATACTCATATTAACTTTATTAGCCTCTTTGCTCCTGTAGTCTCTCCTTCATCTTTATTTGACTCGTCTGTCTTTGGCTCAAGTATCTTTTCTCCTATTACTATCTTTAGGTCTTTTCCTATTGTTGCTATCATTACTGATCTATGAAAATAATTTAGCTAACATCAAAACTTGAGAGTGAAAAGTTCTCAAAAAGAATGTTTAATTTAAGCCATTTCTAGGGATTTTTATTTACCAAAATCTAAATCGTAGAAATATAGCATTTTCAATAGTTATAACTAATTTATATTAGAGAACTTTTCACTCATTAGATCAAAATAACTTTTCTTTTAATCTATTTACTCTCGATAATAATATTTGTATCTCATTTTCATTTAGTTGTTCGTTATAAATATTTTCAACTTTAAATTCTTTAATAAACTGCACTAGTCCTGATATCACAGTTTTATCCACTTTTAGACCATATTCTTCCAAAATATGTTCTATTAATGTAATATATACAATTGACTTTTCGCTATTAGTATTCTTGCAATCTCTTTTAAATCTTGATAATGTCAATTCAACTAATTTTTCAATAGTTTGTTGTTTTTTTAATTCCACATTTAAAAATTCATTAATTGCCTCATTAAACTCATTGTAGTACCAACAAACTCTTGCGATATTTTTAACTTCAATAGCATCGATTTTTTCTAAGATTTTTCTTCTTCTATTTTCAAAATCTTCAAATTCCTCTTGAGTTAATTCTTTTTTTACATCCTCAAGATTAATTTCTGTAAGATTTTTTATAATACTTCTTTTTGCATTAATTGATATTTTTTCAAGAGTAATTGCAATTTCTCCATATGCGAGATAAATACATGTTCTTTGAAATATTCCTTTATTTATTATTCTTTGAGACTCATCTATTACTATCGCTAAAGACTCACATTTGCTCATTTTCATTTCATTTTTCCAAAAATCAAATCCATCATAAAAATCATCTATTATTTCAGTATATTTACTTATCATATCTTTTCCTCATTAAATTAGTTTATTATTTTAAATCATCTCTATAAAAAACATTAACATTAATGTTTTTATATTTTTTCGTAAACTGCTGGATTACATTATTACAACTATCACAAGTGTCCATTTCTGTAAATAAATTTATTGTTCCTGTTGCTTCAGTATTATCTCCTAATTGATTTGCAATATCATTAATTAACTTAAACTCCGAATCTACATTACGAAGGTATGGATCACCTTCAGAATTTGGTGCCATAGTTGCTTCAAATGTAGAACCTTCATATAGACCATTTGGTAGAAATACCTCTGCACCTGGTTCCGATTTTATTTGTCCTAAATCAAAAATTCTACTGTGAGCATAGAAATCTGTTTGATCTATAGCATCAACATTCACTTCAGCGTATGCTGCATTCCCACCAGTTTTCAATCTATTTTGTATTAATTGGCTTCTTGCGTCTGTAACTTTATCAATTAGATATCCTTCTTTATCTGTACTAGTTATCTTTGTCGTTGGATATCTATTCGTACTTATAGTTGATGTCGTAGCTGTTGTACTCCCTGAGCCTGTTGTCTTAGTCGCTGTACTCTCTGATTCTGTTGCCATAGCTGCTGTACTTCCGGTTCCTGTTGTCGAAACGGCTTCACTCTCTGCTTCAACTGCCGTAACTGCTGCGCTCTCTGATTCTGCTGCCGTAGCTGCTTCTGCTTCTAGTTGTGCCTCTAATTCTACTGCTTGTACTTCTGATGGTGTAGCTGTTGATCCTATAAGTCCAGCAAATATTAAATTTTGTATAAGGTTTTTATCAGCATTTATTTCTGCTAGATTCTTTTCTGTAAAACTTGGTGAAAATATATTCCACCAGTTACTTCCTTTATCTACATCGGCTTGTATTTTTTTAGCTTTTTCTTCCAACATATCTTGAGTTTGCATATTATAAATATCATAATTTCCATAATCTTTATTTTCATTAATCAATGTAGCAATATCTTGGTTATATACAGCTCCTCCATGAATTTGAGTTAATTTACTTATCGCTCCCAAAATAGCAGCATCTTCAGCTTTACTATTATCAAGACTTCTTAAATTAATTTGTCCTCCATGTAAAATCATCTCGTCATTTAAAAAATCAAGTGCTGTTTGAGATTCTCCTTTATTTATATATAAACTATAGTCAGGATCTATTAATTTTTTAAGCGTTGAAATATTAGCACATTTCTGTTTTAATGCCTCTTGTTCTGCAATTCTAGTTTTTGCATATTCTACATAAGGATCTACTTTTGGTGGATTTGGTGTTTGGGTATAATTAGGTGAACTACTAGTATATCCTG
>WQUF01000458.1 GCA_009785875.1 Oscillospiraceae bacterium
ATAGTATAGTTAAAAACTGTTTTTTGTTTATTGTACCACGCATATCAAATGGTTTACAATACAAAAGTAAATATGGTCAAACTATTATTTAGGAGGTATCTTATAGTGAAAAGATTTACTGAGCTTATTTCTATCTGTCTGATTCTGACAAGCGTGATGTATTCGACATATATAGTTAAGCCTGGAACTGTAGCTTATAATGTTCAGGCGGTACCAGTTTCGAGCTGTAATGTAGAATACCCAAAAACTATTACTTTTAAATCTGGAGACGGTTTAACTATCACTGCTGATTTATACATGACTGCAAATAAATGTGCTCCTTTTATCATTCTCTTTCATCAAGCAGGATATAGCAGAGGAGAATATAAAACTATCGCACCAAGACTTAATAAAATGGGTTTCAATTGTCTCGCTGTTGACCAACGTTCCGGTGATAAAGTGAATGATGTTGTAGATGAAACTGCTGCTGAAGCTGCAAAACTTGGTTTAGCAGTTGAATTTCCTGATGCATATCCTGATCTAGTTGCTTCTCTTAAATATGTCAAAAATGAATTAAAAGCCAGTAAAATAATAATCTGGGGCAGTTCGTATTCGGCTTCACTATCCCTTATTTTAGGAAGCGAGTATCCATGTGATATAGCAGCGATATTAGCTTTTTCACCTGGTGAGTATTTTGAATTTCAAGGAAAAAAGGTTGCGGATTATGCAGCTAATATAAAATGCCCTTTCTTTGTAACAGCTGAAGCCAAAGAATATATTCCTGATACAGCTAAAAGTATTTACGATAGTATCAAAGTATGCAATAAGGTATTTTTTAAGCCAGCTGGTATTGAAGGAGTACATGGTTCAAGTACTTTGAATAAAGATCATGCTAATAGCGAACTTTATTGGACCGAGGTAACTAAATTCTTATGTTCTGTTGTTAAATAAACTTTTATAACCGATTCTCATATTATAGTATGCGAATCGGTTGTTTTTGTTAATAAAACGAAAAAAATACTTATGGTATTGTAATTCATTTTATTATAAATCAGACCGTTATAATTCACTTACAAAGTTATAAACTTTTTTATTCCAATCCAATATTCCAAGTTTCTTTTGAGACAAGTAATAAATTTTATCTGATAATTCTAATGAAATTTGGCCCTCTAATTCATCCTTATATTGCTTTGGCACAATACAAGCATAGAGATAATCGGACAACACAATTTCATCCTTTACTTTTATTGGGTGA
The DNA here is from genome assembly GCA_009785875.1 of Oscillospiraceae bacterium. GTDB lineage: Bacteria > Bacillota > Clostridia > Clostridiales > Clostridiaceae > WQUF01. The sequence goes on from WQUF01000458.1 coordinate 1,235, forward strand.
TAGCCATCAAAAGTGTTTCCAGGGTGCTTGATTATATCTTCATACCTAAAATAAAAACGCACCCCTGGATTGAAATTTCCATTTTTCAAATCATCTTCACTGGAGAAATTTTCCGACAGGACAACATAATCTCCAACTGCGCAATTTCCCCAACACAGCATTATATATTCAAAATAATCCGCCGGATCATTCCAAAGGCTGTCACGTTTTTCAAAAGCAAGTTCGTCTGCGGTTTTTCTGTAAACTTTTACAGCAGAGAGCAGTTTACCGCAAGACAATATTTCTTTAGCAGCTTTGATATCTGTCCCATGATAAACAAACTCATTTTCTATAGGGATCGAGATATTTTCTATTATTTCAGGGTGATCGACAGCATTATTTATAATGGCTAAAGTTGCTTCGTCTTTGCATACAATTTCAGTTTGACGACCATACGATTTCTCGTAATTTATAAAATCAAGCAAATTTTTTAACTCTGATGATGTGATATTTGGATAATTTGTTAAAGAGAAATAATATATCCCACGTTCAATTACAGAAGATTCATGATTTGAAATATTAATTACCATATTTTCCCTTAAAATCCTTTTAAACATAGTGTGTAGCACCAAAAAAACTTCTGTTACAACTTATTCTCGGTTATTTCTGGTTAAATAGATATGATTAACATAGTCAATTAGTTCAAGTTCTCCTTCAATCTCGCACTGATGAGGATAGGTCTTTTTTATCTTAGAAAAAGTATCAAGCAATTTTTTTGCAGCAATTTCATCGTTATTTACTAACACTTCATAAGCATATCTCATGCGTGTTATTGATAGATTGTTTTTTAGAACTTTAATAAATTTCTTAAATTTATCAGTATAAAGCCTTTCAATTTCATCTTTTCTATTTTCACATACTAATTCACAAAATATCATTTCAGAAATTAATAAGTTTTTGTGTATGCTATTAAGTTCAGGAACATCAATCAATATCTTGTTTCCTATTTCTTTTGCTTTTTGAAAATTCTGTTGATCTATAGCTCTTGAACATGCGAGAACACCAATACAAGAGCATAACTGATTATTCAAGTATTCGTCTTCTGGAATTTCAAACAATTCGGAAGGCATGTCTTTTAAACGAATTTCATCTGTTATAAGACCATTAACCTTTAATTGAATCCAGAATGCTCTTTTAACAACATCGTTTTTGTTAAGGTGCAAAGCATTATATCCATCATTATTCACATATCCTGCGTGCCTTGGTATTCCATTTGTTAATGCAAAGGCTATACCTATTAATACCAATAGAAGCAAGAAAGGAGATAAATATAATATATTTCTAAAGGATAAAAATAAAATCAATGCAATAATAGACAAAAATAAATTTGCTATACTTCCACCAAAATTATAAAGCATGCATGGAAAAAATCCATTATTAAAATCTGGAGGTGTCATCAAACATTGTCCACCTGTTCCAGCTAAACTAAAGCGTTTGCATTTTATCTTACTATTCTTTTTAACAAACATAATACTTCCAATTCGAAATGAAGAAAATTTGTATCCTGTTAAAAGTCCAAAGATCAAATGACCTGATTCATGAACGATGATTTGAATTAAATAAGCTAAAAAGATGCTTATAAGTAAAATTACAAGGATTAAAACTTTTTCAAATGTGCTATTTTCTTCAACATTATTTATCATGAATTTTGATATAATAAAACCTATCATTCCACCTATAAATAAAAATAACAACTGACTAAATGAAAATTTCTTTTTCATAATTGAATCACACTCCTTCATTATTACTTCTATATTACTTCTATTTTTTTCAATTCTCGTTAAAGTATCACGTGAATTTGATTATAATATTGACA
>WQUF01000459.1 GCA_009785875.1 Oscillospiraceae bacterium
TGCTTAAACTTGCATAATTGATTTTGCTGTGGAAACCAGTGCCAGCCAATGGTTTCTCACCAATAATTGATTTAAACTTGCTTAAACTTGCTTAAACTTGATTAAACTTGATTAAAACTTGATTAAACTTGATTAAAACTTGATTAAACTTGCTTAAAACTTGATTAAATTTGCTTAGAACTTGCTGAAAACTTGCATATGGTTTAAAATCAATGATTATTAATATGTTCAAAGGTACCCCTGTCTTACAATAAATAACTATATAGTATGCAGGGTTTTTTTATATACTATTGACATTTCTTGTTGTATCTATTATACTATATATACAACAGCTACAACAAAGGAGGCGATTACTATTATCATCGAAATAAACACACAAAGTACGACACCAATATATGAGCAGTTGCGTAATCAAATAGTGTTGGGCATAGCTTCAAATAAACTCTTACCGAGCGAAGCTCTGCCGTCGGTACGCAATCTCGCTGCCGATTTGGGAATTAACTATCTTACGGTCAATAAAGCATACACAATGCTTTGCGATGAGGGTTATATCGTGATCGACAGGCGTAAGGGTGCGATGGTGGCAAAGGCTGTGGCAAACGATGAAGTAGCTTTGTCAAAACTTTCAGAGCAATTAACGCTGACTGCTGCTGAAGCTGCGTGTAGAAATATGAGCGAAAACGATTTTATTTCATTTTGCATTGAATGTTACAAAAACGCAAAAGGCATACAAGTGAACGGAGGGATTATATGAGAGAGATGAATTTTTATTGGTTTTTAATAAATATTGTGATTGCGGTTTTGTGCGGCACTTTAATACCACTCATACCGAAGCTGACTAGAAAGTCATTATTGTTCGGCATAAGAATTCCGTTAGAACAACACGCAAGCCTCGAAGCTAAAAACCTAAGAAAACGGTACGCTCTGATCAACATAACCGGAGCGTCGATTATATTGGTGCTTATTATCATTCAATATGTAATTTTCCCCGATGTGACGCTTGTTTCCATTTTGTATTTTCCACTCTTATTTGCTGCGGTCCAAATGGCGGCATTTATTTCAAATTGGAAACAAGCCAAAAAGCTGAAAGAAGAGCGCGGCTGGACAGTATCCGGTTCCGTATTTGCCGATACGAAATCGTCCCATTCGCGTGGTAACTTATCTGAGTTACCGTGGATATGGTATATTTTAAGTTTTGTCATTATTATCGCAACTATAATTATTGCACTTATAAAATATCCGGGTCTCCCAGACAAGATATCCGTGCACTTCGGCTATCATTGGCAGCTGAATTTTGGCTATAATATACAGTCAAATGCTTGGTTGGATAAGACCTTGCTTGCGGTCATGATGTTGCCGCTGATTAATTTGGTGATCATGCTAATTATGTGGTTGGCAGGTGCTATGTTAGTTCGGGCAAAATTACAAATGGACAAACAGAACCCAGTGCTTTCCTTCATGCAGCATTGTATATACCGCAAGCGCATGGGACACAGTTTAGGGGCATTGACATTAGCACTGACAGTCATGATGACGCTGATCGAATTTATGTCTCTATATCCAGATTTGAATATTCCGGTTTGGTTATTTGTTGTTTTACTGCTTGTTCCCGTTATAGCGGTGATAATAGTTACTGTTCAATCCGGTCAGGGGGGATGCCGAATAAATCTCAAAGTAACCCCAAGCAAGATAATCAGTGATTTGAATGGACAAACCACGGTCGTTAATAATGATGATGGATGCGGCGACGATAAATATTGGGCAGTAGGTATGTTTTATCACAACCCAAACGACCCGAAGTATCTTGTTGAGAATAGATTTAGCATTAATATGGGGTTTAATTACTCACGTCTGCCAGTGAAAATTGGGGTGGTGGTGGTCTTAATGGTCTTTGTCGCAATATACGTATGGGTCACGGTTTTACTGTGTTCTATTACATAATGGGGGGAGATAAGAGTTGACAAAAGAAAAACGTGCATTGACGCTTTATCTGATTTTTGTGTTTGTGATCAGCGCACCTATCGAAGCATTATGGATATATTACGGACAGGCAGGCACTAATCTTGCTGCTCTGCTTATGCTCGTTCCTGCAATTATCGCTATCATCTTAAAAATTATTTTTTTTAGGAAACAAAGCATGCTGGGTCTTGGTGCTGGCAAACCGATTTATTACTTATATGCCATACTAATACCGTTAGCTTATATTGGACTGTCATACTTGCTATACTGGTTAATCGTACCTGGGACGTTTGCCGGTACAGGAGTTTTAGTTGATGCCATAACGAAAACAATAAACATACAGAATCTACCTCTAGCTATAGCGGCTGTGTTTGGCGGAACAATTCTAGCGAACATACCTGTGACATTCGGAGAAGAAGCTGGCTGGCGTGGTCTGATGTATCCTATCATGCATAAACTGTGGGGAAGGAACAAAGCACTCGTAATAAGCGGTGGTATCTGGGCTATATGGCATTTACCTCTGTTAATCGCTGGGGTTTATATGCCTGGTGCATCTGTTCTGTATCAAATACCCGTGTTCATCGTTGATATCTTTGCTATGACTGTAATTGTGTCATGGCTCAGGACTAAATCAAACAGTGTATGGCCATGTGTACTCTGGCATATTATGCACAATTTCCTTGATCAAAATGTATTTACATCCATGACAGGTGGTGCAACTAGAGCTTATTTTGTAAGTGAAACTGGGTTTATTACAACGTTATTTGCTGTCTTATTTGCGGTATTAATCCTTGTTTTCGGTAAATTCAATAAATAGATTGGCTAGACAACAACCTCCTCGTTAGAAATTCTAACTTTCTTACTTAATAATATGTTCAAAGGCATCCCTGTCTTACAATAAATAACAATACAGTAAGCAGGGTCCTTTAAAATATCATTGTTTTTTATCTACAATTTTTAAAATTTCCTTAAAATCTATGAATAAATCATCGAGAACGTTAATTTTAATTTTATCATTGAAATTATACTTCTGAATTTCTGGGGTATTTTCTCCATTTAAATAAACAATTATCTGATTTTTTTTCAAATCCACAATCCAATATTCTTTCACGCCATATAGCATATATAGTCCACATTTTTCAAAATAGTCTTTATAAGCTGTAGATTTACTTATTACTTCTAGAGCAAAGTCTGGCGTACCTTCATAACCTCTGTCAGTCATCTTGTCTTTGTCACATCCTATAATTATGTCAGGTTGATAAATATTTTTGCAATGACCGATATCGTCACTGTATAAAAATATATTTGGATCCTGAAATACTTCGCAGGTTTTTCCTTCAAGATAATTGCCTATTTTTCTTGAAATATATCCGCATATCCTCATATGATTGGAGCTTGTATTGCCTGACATCATTACAATATTACCATCTATTAATTCAAAGTGCTTATCTTCGTTTTCTGGAAGATTGATGTAACTTAAAAATCCTTCTAATGAAATTTGTTCATTTTCTGAAAAATCTATTTTACTGATATTCATATTTTCACCTTTTTTAATTAAAAACTTATTATTGATGTGCGCACCACTGCAATGCATTGCTTAAAGTTCGCTGATACTGCTTATTGAGCCAGACTTCCAGAAAATGACCAGGTGTGAGGACACAGACTCTTCCATTTCCTTGGAAGCGCACAAAACCTGCTGGACAGATCCAAGAACGAGTGTTGTGGTAAGGATCTTCTTCATATTTACTTTGGCTTCCTTGTTGTGGAGAGTATGAAGCAATGAGAATATCCACATCTTCATTTAAAAGTTCCAATCGGTAATGCTCATCAGTTTCGCAAAACATCTCCACGCCTTCAGTAATCTGGTGTGGCTTTATAGCTTGAACGGTCACAGGGCAACTATTTGGGTGATAGAGAAATCGACATCCCAGCAGTCGATCCAGTTTTTCTGTGTGTTTTCCTGTTACTATACCTGTATGTATGGCAAGTAGACCGCCTCCATTTTCCACATAGTCCACAAAAGCTTGCTGTATCGATTCAGTTTTCCAACTCGTATTATCCTGCTGGGACACTTCATCGCATTTACTCATAATGACGGCAGGATAGTCCTTAAGCATTTTGGAATCGAAATCATTTGCATTGGTGATGATATCAAATTTAAAACCTTGTTCTTCAAGCGGTGATACACCTTTGATGGGTATTTCACCAGGATGCCAGTAATCATCGCAGAGAAGCAGTATACGCATGTCGATCTCTCCTTTTTATATTTATATTTGTCTAATTAGAATCATCCATTTGTTTTTTACGAGCTTCTGCTAACGCAATTTCCAAAAGCGTGATGATCTTTCTTGTTTGAGGATTGCTATGGCTAGGTATGCAGATATCAAAATCGTATTGTTTGTAGGTTTCTATCAGGCACTGAGAAGCTTGAATGTCTTTCGTCCACAATTGTGCTATTCCATCACTGACACCAAAGTTATCTCCGATATACAGGACTTTATCGATAGAATCATATATGCTTATACAATCCTCTGTGTGACCAGGTGTATGGAAAATGGTGATACCTTCCTCTGAGAATTGCAAACTGTTCTCAAACACCAAATTTGGTAGGCATTTATGAATTTCATCATCAAAGTATTCTCTGTTCTTCTTTTCTTACTTAATAGTATATACATAGATAAATGAAAATATCAATAATTTTATAACGGAATAGGATGAGGATAGAATCCTTATATAATTTTTTAAATATTGTAATAGAATCAGAAAAAATATGATAAAATAAATAAAAAGACTTATTCATCTGTTTAAAAATTCATTAAGTTGTCTATAATGATAAAAACACAAAATAAGGGGTATAAGGATGAGTAAGGTTAAGAGTATGTTATCTCCCATGAACGATTTGATCTTCAAAAAAATCTTTGGATCATCAATGAATAAAGATATTATAGTAAGTTTTCTAAGTTCTATATTAGATATTCCAAATGAAGAGTATGAATCCTATGGTATTATTGGCTTAGATTTTTGATTTCTACGAAGAGGGAGGAATTTGAAATGCTTAAAGAAAAAGATCCTAATATAAAAAGTGCAGTGCTATTGCTTGAAGAATTGAGCGAAGATGATGAGATCAGAAGACTTGCAGAAATTGAAGATATGGCAAGAAGAGATGCGTATGATAGGATTAGGACTGCCTCAAGAAAGGGAGAAGAACGAGGGCTTAGAAAAGGTAGAAAAGAAGGTAAGCTAGAAGGTGAAGCTAAGGGTAGGCTAGAAGGGATTGAAATAGGTGAAGCTAAAGGTATAATAGTTGGCAGACAGGAAGGCGAAGCTGTAGGTATTTTAAAGGGGAAATTAGATACAGCAGCAAGTTTATTGAAGATAGGTATGACAGTAGAACAGGTTGCTGAATTATCTAAATTAACCGTTGATCAAATAAGGGAATTAATATAGAGACTTTTTAAGACAAATGCATCATTTATTGTATTTGTCTTTTATTAAATTCTAGATCATAATTGGAGAAGATCCCATGGAAATAAAAGAATTAAGACTCAAAAATATTATATTACCATCTAATGTTTTAATGGCTCCTATGGCTGGATACACAAGCTTTCCTTTTAGAATTCTCATGAGAGAACTTGGAGCAGGTCTTTGTTTTAATGAAATGGTCAATTCTAATGCTCTTAAATATAACGATAGAGCAACAAAAAAGCTCCTTTTTACAAATTCTATGGAAAAGATAAAAGCAGCTCAACTCATCGGTTCTGATCCAAAAATAATGGGAGAAATAGCACAAAGTGATTATCTAAGAGCATATGATATTATAGATATAAACATGGGGTGTCCTGTGCCGAACATCTTTAAAAGCGGAGCAGGAAGTGCTTTATTATCTGATTTAAAAAGAGCATCCAAGATCATCAAGGAATGCAGAAAAAGCGGAAAGATCATAACAGTTAAAACAAGAGTAGGGCTTAAAGAGGATAACTTAATCGCAGCTGAATTTGCTAAAATGTGTGAGGATTCTGGTGCCGATATGATTACAATACATGGTAGAACGAGAAACATGATGTATAGCGGCACTCCATTTTATGACGAAATTGAAAAAGCAAAATCAGTGGTAAAAATTCCTGTGATTGCTAATGGAGGGATTAATTCTGTAGAAGATGCTGAAAATGTGATGAAAAAGACTTCTGCAGATGGTATCATGATTGCAAGATATGCGCTTTTTAATCCATTTATATTTAGCCAGCTTACAAATAAAGAGATTAAGAAGGATAAATATGCCATCATGTTAAATCAGCTCGATTTAGCCTCTCTGCATTACGATGAGACTTTTACCATATTTTATATCAAAAGACTTTCATCTCACTTTATGAGAGGCTTAAAAGGCGTTAAAAAATATAAAGAAGATCTGTATAGATGTGGCAATGTTTTAGAACTAAGAGAGGTCATAAAAAAAATATTTTATAAAGAGGAAGATCATGATAATTGAAGATGGAGTGTTCATATCATATAATTTACGGGAAAATTGTGTAGAAGTTCCAAAAGGCGTGAAAACAATTGGAAAAGGTGCATTTAAAGGATGTACTAGCATTGAAGAGATGATTTTACCTGAGACTGTTACAGAGATCATGGATGAAAGCTTCAAAGGCTGTAGAAAATTAAAAAAGATTAATTTTCCTAAAAACCTTGAAGTTATAGGACCATATGCCTTTCATCGCTGTCACAATTTGAAAAGCATTGATTTACCTGAAACTACGAAGGAGATTGGAAACTGTGCATTTTTATATTGCGATAGCTTAGAATATGCTCATCTTCCAGGGGTCATTCATATAGGCAAGCAAGCTTTTTTAAACGATTTAAACTTAAAGGAAATTAAAGTATCAAATGAATTGGATCTATCTTGCATTAATGAAGTATTTTTAGGCTGCTATAAAATAAATAAAATAATTCTATCACATGGTGAAATATTCAGCATAGATAATATTATAGACTTGTTAAATTCACAATCTAATCCTATCATTAAGGCTATTGCAAAGGATATATTCAGGATAATGGAAATTAAAGATAATACCCTTGTAAAATTCCTTGTTAACATGACAAACGTTGAGATACCAACAGGGATTATTAAGCTAGAAAAAAGCTCTTTCTTTGATAAAAAAGGCATTGTATCAGTGAAATTTCCTGATACTTTAAAAGAAATTGAAAAGTGCGCATTTGGGAACTGCATAAATTTAGAGAGATTAGAATTTTTAAATGGCGATATTGAAATTAAAGAAGGTGCTTTTAAAAATTGCACATCGCTAAAAACAATAGTTTACGATAAAACGGAATATGAAATTAAAGGACTTACTGATAATGCTCCTCCAATTGTGGAATTCATACATAAAGAGGTCCTAAGCAACTTTTTTATATCTGGGACAACGCTTATAAAATACAGAGGGAGTGAAGAGAGAGTTGTCGTACCATATGGCATAACAGCTATCTCTGAAAGGGCGTTTTCTGGGAATGAGATAATCGATAGAGTTGTTTTGCCAGATACTGTTAAAGAGATTCACGAAGAAGCATTTGCAGATTGCGTTTTAATGCAGACCATTAACTTACCGGAAAGCCTTGAAGTTATTTATGAATCCGCATTTGAAAACTGTGTTAAGTTAATTCGCATTGAAATTCCAGAATTTATAACTAAGATTAGAAAATCAACATTTAGTAGATGTAAAAAATTGAAAGAAGTTAAACTAAGCAGCTCATTAATAGAAATAGGAAATTTAGCTTTTTATGGCTGCGAGTCGCTTAAAAGCATTTCTTTCCCGGATAAATTAGAAAAGATTTTAGATTTAGTTTTTTATAAATGTGCTTCTTTGATTGAAGTAAAACTCCCAAAATCATTAAAAAAGCTTGGCAGTAATGCTTTTACTCTATCAGGAGTGAGGGATGTTATTGTGCAGAGCGAAATAGATGAAATGGGTACAGATGTGTTTTCTGAGTGCAATAGATTAACAAGCTTAGCTTTTTATGAAGGTGTTAATAATATCGGCGATAAATTTGCTTTTAAATGTGCAAACTTAAAATATGTGAGACTTCCAGAGACTATTCTTTATATTGGGAAAAATGCTTTTGAAGGCAGTATTTATATAAAAAATAATGCTATAGATAAAAATATTTTTTTAGATAGAAATGGGCTAAGTGGTTCAATAGCAATTCCTGAGGGCATCGTTGCAATTGCTGGTGGAGCGTTTTATAGCAACAATTCCATCACTTCAATAACTCTGCCAAAAACCCTTAAGACTATTGGATCAAGAGCTTTTTGCAATTCATCTCTAAAAAGCATTCACATTCCAGAAGGAGTAGAATTTATTGAAGAAGGGGCATTTGCGTATTGCGATTCATTAGAGGAGATCTTTTGGGATGGAGAAATCTATAAAATATGCGATAATGCTTTTTATGGTTGCGATGAATTGACACGAATTCCTCTGTTAAAAACAAAATATATAGGTAAAAATGCATTTAATGGATGTACAAAGCTTAATAATATAGAAGTGGAGGCTCTTTATATTGATGAGGGTTCTTTTAGAAATACTGGTCTCTTTAAATCTGATCTTAATATAATCAGCAATATTGTCGTAGATGGTGCTGAGTGTTACGAAGATATTATAATCCCTGAAGGAATAAAAGGAATCTCACCTTTTGCTTTTTCTAGAAACGAAAA
>WQUF01000460.1 GCA_009785875.1 Oscillospiraceae bacterium
AATTTAAAGGTTAAAATATTTAAAAAACGTAATAATCTATTTAATATAGTACAATTCATCAAAGAAGGTCTATCGCAGGACAGACCTGTAGCCATGATTCAGTGGGAAAACAAAAAGCTTCCACATTATAAATTCCATTGGATGACTATAATTAAATATGAAGTAGATGAAAAGGATGATATTTACATATATTGCTTAACATGGGGACAAGTTGTAAAGCTGGATTTAAATGATGTCTTAAATCCAAAAGGCATTTTAAAAAGATTTAGTTTTTTGTATATCGAATAGTATACATCTGCCACAGTAAAAAGTGTGGCAGATATACATCTGCCACAGTAAAAAGTGTGGCAGATGTTTTCATATTTCCTTATTTTAATTCTTTAAGGTATATTTTGAATTGGTTAAAATAAAATTATTTTTTAAACCAGAACTTATGTAAACATTATAATTTTTCAATATATATATAGCTTGTATGTCTTTTCTTGATTCTACATATTCAAGTCCTTTATCTTTTCCCAAAAAATAGAGTGTTTTAGTTAAGCATTCTCCTTCTAATGAAATATCAGAAATTACCGAGACGCTTAATATATCATTATTTTCTGGGTATCCTGTGAAAGGGTTTAATAAATGATGATAGTAAACGCCATCTTGTATAAAGTATTTTTCATAAATACCAGACGTTACAAAACTTTTATTATCAGCTTTTACCGTTCCTATATAATCGCCGCGAGTTTCATCTGGATCTTGAATCCCAACGATCCACTGCGAACCATCGACTTTTTTCCCTTTCATAAAAAGATTTCCACCTAGATCTATGATTGCACTTTTCACACCATTTTCAGTTAAAATAGTATTTAAACAATCAGCGGCATATCCTTTTGCAATTGATCCGAAGTCTAGCATCATTCCTTTATCCTTTAAAAAAATTGTGCTATCATCTTTATTAATTATAATATCTTTATAATTAATGGTTGATTTTGCTTCCTCAATTTCTTCAGGTGAAGGTACTCTTTCATCATCAAAACCTATATGCCATTTTTTAACTAGAGTACCGATGGAAATATCGAATAAGCCACCAGAAAGATCGCTATATTTGAAAGTATATTCTACTAAATCGATTATCTCTTTACTCACTTTTACAGGCTTTATGCCAGAATTAGCATTAACTTCATCTATTAATGTACCTGTTTTGTTGATGCTTAATGTGTTTTCTAATTCTACAAGCTTGCTAAAGCATAAATCTAAAATAGAAGTATCTCTTTTATCATATATCTTTACTGAGCATAATGTTCCTAACACTGTTCCTTCTTCAGAAATAGGTTCTATGTTTTGTGGGATAGGGGTACAGCTAAATAGCAAAAAATTAACAAATAATAAAATAACAGAAAGCAAAACTTTAATTTTTCTCATCTTTAACCTCTAAAAAAAAGATTCAAACAGTAGTATTTTAGCATTATGCTGGTGATAAGTAAATAAAATTATAAGTTTCGATGAATTAGTGTTTTTAAAACATTGTAGCACCTTGTTATATCACACACATCCACATTTTCATCTGGTTTATGTGCCAGTTCCAGTTTTCCTGGACCATAGGACATAGAGTTTAGGTTATTCAATGTTCCAGCTATTACAGCCGTGTCTGTGTATCCAGGGAAAACTCCTACTTTTGCAATAGTGCCTGTAGATATTAAAGCAGCTTCTTTTAATGCAGCTAATAATTCGCTATTAGGATTTTCTTCTATAGGAGGACGATCTCCTGTTATTTTTATTTCGCATTTTATTCCGTTAATGGATTTTTCAACATCATAAGTTATATTCCTAATGATATCTAAAACATTCTTTGTTTGAAGTGGCGGTACTAAACGTAAATCTATCCATACTTTCGCATGGTCTGGCACTACATAAGGTCTATATCCACCTTCTATCATTCCAAATGTTATGCTGGAATTTCCTAGTTTTTCATGGTGTGGAAATACAGATACTTCTTTCTTTAGACGGGTAATGACTTCAGCTATTGCGAAAATTGCATCTGCTCCTTGTTCTGGAGTGCTTGCATGTGCAGTTACTCCGTTTACTGTTAATTCAAACCATGCCCTTCCCTTATGTGCCATGCGAATTTCACCATTAGTCGGTTCCGTATCTAAAACCCAATCCTTATCTGAGATCCAATTTGAATCAATGGCCTTTTCAACACCTCGCATAAAGTCTTCTTCGTCTACCGTTCCAATAAAGATTAAGTCATGTTTTAATTGTCTCCCATTAGCTACCTCAAGAGATATATCAGCAAAAGCACTAAGAGCTCCGGCTAAGCCAGCTTTCATGTCACAGGAACCACGACCATAGAGCTTATCGTCTATGATTTCGCCTGAAAGAGGTGTGCTTTTCCTCCAATCTTCACCTAGTACCACTGTATCCATATGGCAGATAAAGATGATGGAAGGATGCGCTATTTTCCCCTTTAGCACAGCACGAATATTAAATCTCCCATCTAGTACTTCTTCTTTTTCTATGTTGGCATTGCTTGCGTATTTATGTAACCATTTAAAAACATAATCGCCCATATTGAATTCATATGCACCTGGATCTGAACTATCAATTTTAACTAAGTCCTGTGTTAGCGATACTACTTTATCCATATTTGCCTCCATTAATGACTTTTATTTTATCCAAATTTTAACTATTTGAATAAAAGTGTTCCTATTTTTATAAAAAACCTTTCCAAAATTTTCTCTATTTTTCTTCAAAGTTTTCAATAAAATTCGCTATAATTTACATTTTATCCAAAATTTACACATATCTCCCCATCCTCATGCTCAATATTCATGAAGTCTTTCTGGGAGAATGCTTCCCATATTCTCTTTTTTTCATCTAAAGCCGTAACAATTCTTCACGATTTTTAACAAGCACAGAATCCAGTAGGCTCTTACTGATTATCTCTTTCTCAAGGTAATATTTCATGTCCTCATAATTAACAGAAACTTTGCAGTATTTATCGCAATTCTTGGTCTTAAATGTGCTCTCAAAACTTGTTATAGCATATTTCTTAAAATCTGCAACCATCTCTAAGCATTTAGGCGCAACATATTT
>WQUF01000461.1 GCA_009785875.1 Oscillospiraceae bacterium
AGAGTCAATTAAAAACCTTTATGCAAAATTTGCAAATGATCCGATGTTACCACAAATGGAAATCGTAACAGTTTCAAACGAAAAATATGCTGGTATTGAGTGGAACAGAAAACAGAATGAAAATGTATTGTATACGCCATATGGACGTTTTTTTAGCACGGCTGAGATGGAATCTGGTGCTAATGTGACCTTATTAGGAACAAGTTTCATTAGTCAGCTCCCTCAAAAAAGTATAGATACAATATGGGAAACGGGAATTGACATAAATGGAAAACATTTTTCTGCGATAGGCAATTATTTTTTTAATTGGGTAAACGGATCTATTCCAGAGGAAGTATATAAATCTCAACCAGTGTCAGCATCTATTGTGATTCCATTAAAGGCATACTTTGATGTTGGGATTTCTGCTACAAGATTCCGATGCGTATTTTCCCAATCACTTACGAGTACACAGATTACGCACTTAAATGATTTGATACAACCGTTCCAAAGTATTTATTCATTATCCCTTCCACTAGTATATAATGTGGATGCAGTAAATAGTTATATAAACGTAATTGCTCCATATACTCTGATTATTATCATATCCTTGCTTAGCATCGTTAGCGTGATTATCTATTGGCTAAGGAGAGAATTTGAACGGTATAGAATTTACTTAATTTGTGGGGCAAAACGCAGACAAATTACATTTTTGTTATCCATGAATATTTTACTACTGGTTACGATTACCTATTTCTGTGCATATCTCATCATAACTGGGCTTATGAAAATTACTCCAGATGGAATTGTCTCTTCGTTACCATGGCAATTCTATATTATAATATACATTTGTATGTTGTTCTTTACTTTATTAACGGTTAATATTAGAGCAATACCCATTGTATTCCGTGAAAAAAATTTTTAAAAGTGAAAGTGTGAGGATAAAAGTATGACAACACTATTCATTGCATTTAAACTTCTTTGGAAGAGGAAACTAATAAATATCACATTAATACTTCAAATACTTTTTTCTATTATTATGCTTGCACAATTATTCGTGTTCATTGTAGATCATTTGGATAATATGCGTGCAGTAAACGAACTTCCTATTAAAGAAACGCTTGTTCTTAGTGTATTTGATTATTATACTATGGAATATGCGACACAGCAAATACAATCGTCACCTCAGGTCGATTTTGTAGGAAGAGTATATATGAGTAATCTTTCATGCAATAACGTGCCATGCAACTTGGCTATTTATAACGAAGGTATTATTTCACGCTATTCACCTGAATTACGGAACGGTTCTTGGCTTTCAGACTTCCCACCTGTTAAAGAGAACACAATACCAGCTGTAATTTCCGGCGACATAGGTCTAAAAGTCGGCGACACAATTGACACTTATCTATCAAATGGAAAGACATATCGAATTACTGTGGTAGGGATATTAAAAAAACCGACTCAATATTTATATCCGTCAGGTTCTGCGAGTCCAGAATATTTTACGGCAAAATCAGTGATTAGTCAAGAACCAGTAGTTATTATATGTGATAAGGATTTTGGGGATACATCTGTTTTTGAGCCTCTAGTAGGAAAAGAATTTTCGAAGAACATATTTATTTTTCTGAAATCTGATGAAGCAGAAGCAGATGTTAACAGTATTGTGAAAGCATTTAACAAATATGGTGAGATAACACCAATGGCATCATTAGTTTCTACTTATAATAAAAACACAAATACAATGATCAGATATGGAATCATCATGTTTGTTATATTTCTTTCGTTAGCAGTTACCAGCGTTTTAAGCAATAATGTAATTCAAAATCTGCACAATCGTAGACTCTTCACTGTCTGTTACCTGCTTGGAATGAATTGGAAAAAGGGTGCTATGATAGAAATATGCCGTGTAGCGATTCTAATTTTTATCACCATGGCATTAAGTTTGATCGCTGGAAAGTTTGGGTTATTGATGTTACAATGGATGACTCCAATGCGGGCATATCTTTTTTACGGTATTGTTTTTTTATACATAGTCGTCATGTTTACCGCAGTTGGTGCAGGATTTTTAATCAAGTTAATGAGTGAGGATATATCTGGGTCTTTAAAAGATTTGCAACAGGGTGAGTGAGGTAAATGCTATGTTAATTGAATTGATTGGAATTGAAAAAAACTTTAAAAATCGTCGCAATGGTGAAGCACTGAAAGTCCTTAATGGTATTGACCTTGCCATAGAAAAGGGCGAGATGGTTGCAGTGAAAGGTTCGTCAGGTGCAGGTAAATCCACGTTATTACATATAATTGGTTGCCTGGACAAACCAACGAAAGGTATATATAACTTGGACGAGGCAGATGTGTCAAAGGAATCATCTGCTAATTTATCTATAATTCGCAATAAGAAATTTGGATTTGTTGTGCAGAATTTCGCTTTAGTGGAAGACGATGATGCGCTTCAAAATGTAGCAATACCATTATTGTTTAGTAAAACGTCATTCTCTTTAATCGATGCGTTAGCCATGGAACAGCTTCATCAGCTTGGGATTGAAAACTTAGCAAAACAAAAAGTTGCAAAACTCTCTGGTGGGGAAAAACAAAGAGTTGCCATTGCACGTGCCCTTGTCAATCGACCAGAAGTTATCTTGGCAGATGAACCTACTGGCGCACTTGATAAGAAAAACTCAACTGTAATAATGAATATTTTTAAGGATTTGAATGAAAAAGGAAAAACTATTATTATAGTAACTCATGAAGAGTTTGTTGCAAAAGCTTGTGATCGTATTATCACCATTTCTGATGGAAAAATTATATAATATTCATAATCGAATAGGATTTAGTGACTAACCTCCTAGCCTTCCCCCATTAAGATTGTGTCCATTTAAAATAGGTGAGAGGTGGTGCGATGGAAGTTTGGGGGAAGGGGAGGAGAGAGGTACACCCTTGTTTCACACAAATGTCATATAGGTATTTTTGTTACATTGAGGTTCATGTGAAAATATTGTTGTCCTTTTTATACGTGATACGGATATTTATATTTTCCCTATTAAAATTGCTTTTCAATGAAGTATTGATAATACTTATTTTTACAATATATGGATTGCTTATTCCG
>WQUF01000462.1 GCA_009785875.1 Oscillospiraceae bacterium
ACACATCATCTTTGCCTTCAGCGATTTTTGGAGTAGGGTAAATTCCTATAGAAGTATCATCCAGTAATGTGACTCCTCTTTGTTTTCTAAAAAGTTCAAATATATCCTTCAATTCAAAAGAAGACTTTAATTCAACATTTATGCTCTCCGAATGGCTGTATAAAACAGGTACTCTAACACAAGTTGCAGTTATTTTTAAGTCTTTGCTATGGAGTATTTTTCTGGTTTCATTTATCATCTTGATTTCCTCTTTTGTATACCCATTTTCTAAAAATGCATCGATGTGAGGGATTAAATTCTCATGAATAGGGTGAGGGAATTTCTTGGGTGCTTCGCCTTTTTCACCATTTAAAAGGTCGTTTACTCCGTTTAAGCCAGCTCCGGATACAGATTGATAGGTCGAGTACACAATTCTATTTATGCCATATTTATCCAAAAGAGGTTTTAATACCAGCATAGCTTGAATTGTTGAGCAGTTAGGATTTGCAATGATTCCCTTGTTTAGCTTGATATCTTCTTTATTCACTTCAGGCACCACAAGAGGAACGCTTTCATCCATCCTAAAGGCGGATGAATTATCTATGACAACAGCTCCATTCTTTACAAACACAGGGGCAAATTTTAAAGAGATCTCTCCATCAGAACCATCCCCACCTGCTCCCATAAGTGCGATATCGATTTTTTTATTTTTAATGCTTTCTTCAGTCAATTCTTCAACTACGATGTCTTTATCTTTAAATTTTAATATGGTACCACTGGATCTTTTTGATGAGAAGAAGAATATACTATCAACAGGGAAGTTTCGCTCATTTAAAATAGATATCATATTTTTCCCAACCATACCAGTTGCACCGACTACAGCGATATTTTTCTTCATAATAACACCTCGAAATTTTAATTCGTTACTATTATTATATACTCATTTTGCATCAATGTTCAAAAAAAAATTATATTTATAAAAATTAAGGAAAGAATATTTAACAGCAAAATAGTAAGGAAAGGATTATAATAGAGTGGGCGGAGATATACTTAAAAAGAGGATTAGAAATAAAATAAAGTTCAATAAAGAGCTTACCTATGATGAAATAATGAGAGAAAAGCTAAAATATGAGATCGCCAGTGAATTAGGGCTTAAAGATAAGGTGGATAAATATGGCTGGGCTTCTCTTACAGCAGGGGAGACAGGTAGAATTGGCGGTGTGATGAATAAGAAGAAGAAAGAATTAAATATGCCTAAAAATACCGAGATTTTAGAAAAATAATTTTTTCATAGTTTTAGAGGTGAAATTATGTATAGCTATGAAATTTTATCGAATTTCTACGATGATTTTTTATTAAATGAAGTAGACTATGAGAAATACAAAGAGTTTATTTTAAATGAATTTAAAAAGACTTCTTTAAACTTTAATAATTATCTGGATTTAGCATGTGGCACCGGAAATTTATCTCTTCTAATAAGTGAAAACTTTAAAAAGACCACTTGTATAGATATTTCTGAAAACATGCTCTCAATAGCTTATAACAAGTTTTTAGACAAGAGAATCCCTGCATCTTTTTTAAATATTGACATATGCGATTTTTCTTTAAATGAAGAATTTTCTCTGGTGACTTGCTGCCTTGATAGCATAAACTATATATTGGATGAAGGCGATCTTTTAGATTGTTTTAAATGTACATACGATTCGTTGGAACCTGGTGGGGTTTTCATCTTCGACATGAATTCAAAGCATAAAATTAAAGATGAATTAGGGAACAATGTATTCATATTTGATGAGGAAAAAGTGTTTTGCATCTGGGAGAATGAATATGAAGATGATGTTTTAGATATGTATCTAACTTTTTTCGTAAAAGAAGGTAATAATTACAAGAGGTTCGAAGAGTATCACTCAGAGAGAGCCTATGATGTTTCTGAAATAGAATCCCTTTTGAAGAAAGCAAAATTTAGCGATATAAAATATTTTAATGACTATAGTTATGATGAAGTTACAGAAGATTCAAGCAGGATCACATTTGTGGTTAGAAAGCAGGAAAATCAATGAAAAATAATTTAATTAAAGCCATTGCAAAGGGTGGAATGGTGAGGATTTCTTCAATCGATGGCACTGAAATTGTACAAAAGGCAGCGGAATTCCATAAAACAAGTGCTACTGCTTCAGCTGCTTTAGGAAGGCTTTTAATGGCGACGGCTCTCATGTCTCAGGAATTTAAAGATAATTTATGTAAACTGACTTTAAAGATTCAAGGTGATGGACCAATTGGTGAGCTTTTATGCGTAGGCTCTAAAGAACACGTTAAAGGATATGCTTTAAATCCTGAAATAGAGCTAGAGCCTAATTCTAAAGGGAAATTGGATGTTTCAGGTGCTGTTGGCAAAGGTTATTTATATGTAATTAAAGATTTAAAACTAAAAGAACCCTATGTTGGACAAGTGCCTTTGTATACTGGAGAAATCGCTGAAGACATAGCTTATTATTACACGATTTCAGAGCAGATTAATTCAGCTGTGGGATTAGGAGTTTTAGTCGATAAGGATCTATCTATAAAAAAAGCTGGCGGGTTTATAATCCAGATGCTTCCTGATGCAGATCCTCTTTTATCTGATTTTATAACCTATAGACTAGAAGAGATTCCTTCTATAACGAAGATGATGGAAGATGGAAAGGAAATGAGGGATATTTTAGAGTTCATCTTTGAAGGGATGGATTTTGAAATATTAGAAGAAAGTTATGTGGATTACTATTGCGACTGCTCTAGAGAGAAAGTAGAGAAAGCCTTGATCTCCATAGGTAAGAAGGAGCTTTTAGAGATTGCAAAGGATAATAAGGATGAAGAGTTAGTTTGTCATTTTTGCAATAAGAAATATATCTTCACTCCAGGAGATATACAAAAATTAATATAAATATGATAAAATAGGTTTAACAGCTGAACAGGTAATACAAGGTACAGAATTATCAGAAGAAGAAGTTATGGATATTAAGATGCGATTAATACAGTAAAGATCAAAGATGAAAAGGTGCAACAACTTTTTGATGTTATTTATTCATAAAAAATGAGTAAAAACACAAAAAGTTGTTGCACCCG
>WQUF01000463.1 GCA_009785875.1 Oscillospiraceae bacterium
GGTTATCAAATGGTTACGGAGTTTTACCTATATTTTAAAAAATAGTTAAATCATCCCTCTATTATCACCAGCTGGTGTTAATTAAAGATTTATTCGGAAAAGATGTAACATACGAATAAATCAACTCATATAAAAATAGTAATTGGAAGAATAACAAATGAAGATGGAATACCAATAGTAAATAATTTTTGAATATATGACTATTAAAGAAATTCACGATAACGCTAAGGCTTAGACGAGAGAACACCTTGAAAATTTAGGTTAACTGCACATTTGATCATTTACTAATAATACCACGCTAATGAAAAAACAAATTTTGAATTCAAAGACATGTATTAAAATTCTTGTGATATAATAAATTTAAAAAAATAGTTCGCCTTAAAGCAATAAGGTGAACGAACAGTATTTATATTATCGGTGGGGTATCTAATGGAATTTAAGGTTCACATATTTAAGCTAAAACTTCTGACTCAAGATGTTATTTGGAGGTAACAAATGTCATTATTATCAAGATTATTTGCAACAGCATATAAGCTTCCGCAAGCTTTGACGTATGATCTTATTGTGGAACATGATGTTATGATTCCTATGGATGATGGAACGCATGCATATGCTGATATTTGGACAGGAAAAGCGAATAAGGACGTAAAAACACCGGTGGTACTTATTCGAACGCCTTATAGACGAGGTGAGACTGCGATTGTTGCAAGGCTTGCTTCAGAGCGTGGTTATCGCGTCGTTCTCGCAAATTGCCGTGGTAGATATGGATCGGAAGGGAAGTGGCTGCCTTTTCATGACGAGCAGATGGATGGAGAGGCAACCATACGCTGGATAAATAAGCAAAGCTGGTCCGACGGCAGAATATACACATTGGGTGCTAGTTATCAGGGCTTTTGTCAATGGGCGTTAACAGTTCATCCTGATGAGAATATTCGCTCTATGGCTATTATACAGAGCGATTCTGATCCACGCAGCATCATCTATCCAAATGGAATTTTAGGACTAGAAACTGTGATAGCTTGGCTTACAATCTTAGAGGGGCAAAAAAGTACCTTGCTCATGCTTTGGGGTGCGTTATTCGGTGAACGTTCACATAAAAAGGCTTATGAAAGTGTTAATCTTAAAGATTGCGACCAGTTGATCCTTGGTCGTTCAATCGATTATTATCAGCAGTGGCTTAAAAATCCATATGACAGCTCATATTGGGACTCTTTAATACCACGACCTGATGATATGCTTGTACCACCAATACTTATGGTGGGAGGATGGTATGACTTGCATGTTAATGGTCAAATTCACGATTTTTCTTTTATGCGTGCAGCTGGTCGTCATGTCCGGTTAATAATAGGACCGTGGAATCACGAGAGCATGGGTATTACTGGTTATATATTGCGTGAGGGTTTTGCCTGGTTTGCTAAGTACGGAAAAAATGAAACAAATGATTCAGAGCAGCCGGACGGTATGCGCATATATATAATGGGACGCAAACAATGGCTCGATTTAAAAGAATGGCCGATTAAAGGCGAGACTCAGAGTTTCTATTTACATAAAGATGCGATATTGTCACCTTTAGCTGCAGAGGAGGAAACAGTCCGTAAGTATATATACGATCCTATTAAGCCGACACCGAGCATCGGTGGCAATGTTACAATCATTGGAAAGACAGCTGGTGTCAAAACACAAGTTAAGCGCGAAAAACGATCTGATGTTTTGTGCTATACAACACAGAAACTTAAATATCCGCTTTGCATCATAGGTAATCCGGAAGTCAAGTTATGGGTTAGTACAAATGCGGAAACCACTGACTTTTTCCTGCGAATTTGTGACGTTAAGCCTTCAGGTAAATCTTTAAATGTAGTAGATGGCATGAGCCGAGTAATCTTCAAATCTTCTGATAAGTTTAAAGATAACGCAATAGCTCAAATTGTGATCCAGATGAATCCGACTGCTTATGAATTTGCTGCAGGTCATAAAATCAGGCTTCAGGTTTCAAGTGGAGCGCATCCTATGTACAGTCGCAATTTTGGCACAGCAGCTTCTAATGATATAAAGGCTAATTATAAGCAGGCAGAAATAAAAATATATCACGGTGCAAATCATTTATCTGAAATTAGGTTGCCGGTTTTTATAAATTAAAAAAAGTTTAAAACCTCATAACATATATTATGCTGATATATGTTATGAGGTTCCATTGATATTAACACAAACACTGGATCTTTATAAGGTGTCACCGTGACTAACTCATATAATTTAGAAATCTATATTATTTTTCATCATTATTTTTTACAAATTGTAAAAAATCAGATTCCGAAAAATCATCAATGTTTTCACGACGCTCGATAGAATAATCACCAAAACCATTGTCGTAAAGCCTGATGAAAGTGACCATACCAACTGGACCGAGTCTTTCTGCAAGTGCTTTAAGACCTTCTCTTCTTATTTCTTCAATATTAGTTAAATCTAAAGGATTTAGCATTTAAACACCTCATTTAATATCATGGTTATATGATATCCTATAAGCGATGGTAATATTCAATTTGCATAAAATACCAAAAATTAAAATTTAATAAAATAGTTCGCCTTAAAGCAATAATTATCATTTTTATCCTTAGTTTAATTCATAATTTTTCGCAATCTCTCTACACTGGTTACTATTTCGTTTAAATTATCCTGCGTTTTATGATTCTCTCTTGCATATTTCATAATTGGACGGACAAAAGTTAATGAATTGTCAAATTTTTCGTTCATCCATCCATATCTTGGTAGTATCCATAAATGAAAATGTCCTGACTGTTCTTCTTGAATTAGCTTACAATCAGTTATATCCTTAAATGATAAAAGAGCTTTTCTCGCTTTATAACATAAATCAAAAAGCTCTACGTTTTGCTCTGTTGATAGCTCCACTATTGATTTAATGTGTTTTTTTGCAGCAATAATCAAAAAATTTTTAATCGGTATCTCTGGGTCTTGGTGTAAAACAAAATTCTGTGTTTCCTTGATTAAACCACCAATCGGTGTTACTTCTTTAGATACAATGGCACAGCCAATACATTTAACTGTCCATTTGCCATTTAATGCGTC
>WQUF01000464.1 GCA_009785875.1 Oscillospiraceae bacterium
TAAATTCTAAATTAGCTACATTTGCAGGAGTAGTTTGATATGCAGTCTGTGGAGTGGATAATCCAATTAGACCAATTTTAATTCCATCAACTTTGATTATTTTATATGGTTTTGCCCATGTTACAGGTTGTCCTGTAGTTTTATCGTAGATATTTGAAGCTAAGAAGTTATAACCGCCTGATTTTGCCCATGCTGGTATGGAACTAACTCCCCAGTCAAATTCATGGTTACCAATAGCTGATGCAACCATCCCCATTTTCTTTAGAGCATCATTTACAACTGCACCTTTAGTTAAATTTGAAGTTGCGCTTCCTTGGAACAAATCCCCTGCACCTAAAAATACAGTATTAGGATTCTCTTGTTTAAGCTTATCCAGTGCATCTGCCACCTTTGCAATGCCTACATTCTTTCCTGACTCGTCAACACTTCCATGGAAATCATTTATTGCAGCTAAAGTAATATTTTTAGTTTTTGCAGTAGCACCATATGTATTAGTATTTACAGCTAGTCCAAGCAATAAGCTAAAAATCAAGGTTAGATAAAGAAATTTAAAACCTTTTGTTTTATACATGAAATAACCTCCTAAAAAATTTTATAAATTACAAGAGGATTATACCTTATTATTTTTATTAAGTAAATATTTTTAAAATTTTAATTCATATTTTATTCTATAAATTAATACTAATTATCTTATAAAAATATAGAAATAATTTTCTATATATATTTATTAAATGTATTTTAAAAAGTATTTTGTAAATTAATTTACTTATATAGGGAATGATTTATGGTATAAAAATAATAATATTATATACATTGACAGGTGATGTATCATATAATATAATATAGTAAATAAATTAAGTTACTATATATTATATGTATGAGGTGATGAATTTGTCCATTACGTCAGATCTCATTCGTGGCAATACAGATATGATCATACTTGCTCACTTGACTAAACGAGAAAGTTATGGATATGAGATAAATAAGTTAATTCAAACGAAATCCAAAAACAGATACGAACTAAAAGAAGCTACCCTTTATGGAGCATTTAGACGGCTTGAGGAATCCGGCTTTGTCTATTACTACTGGGGAGATGAAACTACAGGTGCCAGAAGAAGGTATTATAAAATCACATCAAGAGGAAGAGAAGCTTTTGAAAGATATCTAGCAGAGTGGAATGAAGCAGTGAGCATCATATCAGATTTAATCAACCAGGGAGAGGGGGATTTTGAAAATGATTGAAAGGATAAAGGAGCATATTTTTAAGTTATTTGAGACTGCTCCAAAAACATCTAGAGTTAACGAAGCTAAAGAAGAATTGCTTGCAGGCTGTATAGATAAATATAACGATTTAATTAAGCAGGGTAAAAGCGAAGAAGAAGCGTATGCAGAAGTGATAGCAGGTATTGGGGACGTAAACGAACTTTTAAGCACCATTTTGGAATCTAATCAAAATTATAAACAAGATAATTCCCAAAGTTCATACAATCCACCTAAGCCTAAACCTTCTTTTATAAGATCTGATACCGATGAAAATGAGAAAAATAAAATACTGAATAAAAGCCTAAGAGGACCAATTACCTCCACCATGTGGCTTGGAACAGTTGTTATCTATCTTTTAATAAGTTTTATTACTAATCGCTGGGATATCACTTGGCTTATTTTTCCGTTGGCAGTTGTTGTGCAAATGTTTGTTGATTACACTTTTTCAAGATCAAAATTTAAAAGAGGTCACATGATTTCAATCTTATGGACATCCTGTGTATTTATATATTTATTTGTAAGTATGGTAACAGGTGCATGGGGCATAACTTGGATTTTATTTTTAATCGCTGTGGCTGTACAACAAGCTATTATATTATATTTTGCGTATAAAAAATCGAATTAAAGTGAATACTCAAATGATCAAAATGATGTATAATAATTCTGAAAATATTATTAAAAGGAGGTGCAAGAATGTTTGAAAAGAATATGCCTTTAATTAAAGAAGAGCATTTCCCAATTGAAGACATGAAAGAATTTTACCTTGAGGCTACTTACGAAAATATTTCTATTAGGCTCATTGAAGGTGATGAAATAACTGTCCGCCAGTATGGAGAGCCTTTTTTAGATAAAGAGTTTACTTCTTCATTTAAAAACGGTATATTGCATTTGTATTTTCAAAGCAGGAGCATGAGATTGATCGATTTTTCATTAATAGGAAAAAATCTAAAAATAGAGATTGAAATGCCGCAAATTTATTCAAATGCTGTAACATTAATTTTATCATCTGGCAGCTTAAAAGTTAATGGTCATCCGTCATGGTCCAATACAACTATTGAAAACAGATCCGGTAGCATAAATATGGACAAAATAGATTCTGATAATTTAAGTTTACAATCATCTTCAGGCAGCATAAATATAGACACTGCATCTATTAAAAATGTAGCAAAGATTAAAACCAGCTCTGGATCAATAAACATATCTAACTTTAAAGCATCCATGTCAAATATCGAATCCGGCTCAGGCTCAATACGTTTTAGAAATTTAGATGTTGAAAATGAATTGATGCTTTCTGCAAGTTCCGGTTCAATAAGATGTGAAAGAATAAACTCTGAATCATTCAATGTTCATTCCACATCTGGAAGCGTGAATGCAAGTTATCTAACTGGTAAGGGAAGCATATTTACTTCATCTGGCAGTATTAAGATCAACAATTTTAAGGTTTTAGGAAATACTCAGCTAAATGCTTCATCTGGCTCAATACATTTATCCATGTGGGATTCACAAAATTATAACTTAGACATAAAAACTTTTTCTGGAAGTATTAGCTGCAATATGCCGTTAAATTATTCTGGAAACAGAAAGAATATCGCTTCTGGTACTGTTGGCGATGGTTCAGTAGGAACTCTATCAGTTTCAACTTCTTCAGGAAGTATTCATATTGGATAACATGGGGCTGTTGCAAAATGGCTGTTTATACGCTTTAGCGTATAAACAGCCATTTTGAACTTTATAAAATATAACTTTAGATCAGCTAAATATCTATGTGGTTAGAAAATAAGTTGGAATTACAGCTTAATTGTGCATAATGAATAA
>WQUF01000465.1 GCA_009785875.1 Oscillospiraceae bacterium
TATCTTAAAGATTTAAATGGTAAAAAACATGTAATTGTGGATGGTGGTCTTTTAAGCAATTACCCCGTTTGGCTGTTAGATGATGGTACATCGAATCCACCTTGGCCAACTTTTGGTTTTAAATTCTCAAATGATAAATTACAAGGTTCCGATGTTCCAATCAATAATTTTATAGATTATAGCAAGAGCATAGTATCTACGCTTTTAGAAGCCCCAAATAATTTCCATGTATCGATGTCAAAGGGAGATTTTCAAAGGACTATCATGATTCCAACAGAAGTTATGGTAAAAGATAAACTTAAAAACATCAATACAACTTATTTTGATATTACTTCCGAGGAAAAAATGCTTCTTTTCAAAAAT
Organism: Oscillospiraceae bacterium; assembly: GCA_009785875.1. Classification (GTDB taxonomy): domain Bacteria; phylum Bacillota; class Clostridia; order Clostridiales; family Clostridiaceae; genus WQUF01. The sequence goes on from WQUF01000465.1 coordinate 364, forward strand.
GGCTTCGATGCAGCAACTAATTTTCTGGAAAAATGGAATTTTAGTGATTGGAAGAAGAGGTTTAGAGTTTAAATTTATCTTGATAAAATGTGTTAATTTTGATAAAATTATGTTTGAAAAATGTGAGGTGATGTTTATTTATCGTCTTTTATTAAAAGATTTAATCAAATGGAAGAATAAAAAAGATCGCTTACCTTTGATTTTGAAAGGTGCCCGCCAGGTTGGTAAGACATGGTTATTAAGTGAGTTTGGAAGAACGGAGTTTACCGATGTTTTGCATATCAACTTTGAAAATGCTCCAGGATTAAAAGAAGAATTTGACGGAGATATTTCACCACAAAGGATAATAGATCTGCTCGGTGCATTGCATAGAAAGCGAATTAAGCCACAAGAAACTCTTATGATATTTGATGAGGTCCAAGAGATTCCTCGCGCTTTGACTTCATTAAAGTATTTTGCAGAGGCTGCACCGGAGTATGCTATTTGCTGTGCTGGATCTCTTTTAGGTGTTGCTCTTCATGGTGGCACTTCGTTTCCTGTTGGTAAGGTGGATTTCCTTACATTGCAGCCTCTTAATTTTGAAGAATTTTTGATGGCAAATGAGGAAGATATGATCATAGAATTTATAAGGAACCATGGCATAAACGAAATACCGAAGATGCTTCATGCTAAGCTTGTAGACTATTTGAAATTGTATTTTGTTATAGGTGGTATGCCAGCAGCGGTCAATTCATGGCTTAATACACGGGATTTTTCTGAAGTTGAGAGACTACAGCGCAGCATATTAGAAACATATGATAATGATTTTTCTAAGCATGCGCCGAAAAGTGTCGTCCCAAAGCTTAGATATTTATGGAACAGCATTCCTATCCAGCTTGCAAAAGAAAATAAGAAGTTCATCTATGGTTTAGTGCGTGAAGGAGCAAGAGCAAGGGATTATGAGGAAGCGATGTTATGGCTTCTTGATTGTGGGCTTTTGCGCAAAGTCTCCAGGATCACGAAAGCAGCTATGCCGCTTAAAGCTTATGAGGATTTGAAAGCTTTTAAAATATATCATTTAGATGTAGGCTTGCTCCGTGTTATGAGTGAATTGTCGCCCGATGTCATATTGGGAGGGACAAAGATATTTGAGGAGTTTAAGGGATCTTTAACTGAGCAATTTGTTTTATCTGAACTTATTGGAAAAAATTTTATTAGAAGCGTATATTATTGGAATTCTGATGGTACAGCCGAAGTTGATTTTGTTTTCGCTGATAACAAGGATATTTACCCTGTTGAAGTCAAAGCAGGTGGGAATTTACGTGCAAAGAGCCTTAAGATATATCGAGAAAAATACAATCCAAGGCTTGCGATCCGTACATCCCTTTCCAATCTGCGGATCGATGATGGTTTGCTTAATATTCCGTTATTTGTTTTGTTTAATCTTGAAAACTATATAAAATAGGAAGGATGGTTAACTTGGAAGTTTCAATTTTAAAAAAATTAATTTCTGTTGCACAAGGCATGAGTGAAGCTGAAATGGTAATTAAAGATGCGAAGATAATAAATGTATTCACTAAAGAAATCGAGAGTGCAGATATCGCAATTCAATCTGGATATATAGCTGGCATTGGAAGCTATTCATCTTCAAATGAAATATACGCAAATGATTCGTTTGTTTGTCCAGGATTAATCGATGCCCATATGCATTTTGAATCATCCATGGCTCTTCCTTTAGAATTTGCAAAAGCTGTACTCCCTCATGGCACTACAACTGTTATAGCAGACCCTCATGAGATCGCAAACACTTCTGGGGTAAATGGAATTAAATTCATGCTAGACTCAAGTGAGGATATACCTTTAAATGTTTTCTTTATGATGCCTTCCTGTGTTCCTTCAACTGCTTTTGAAACTAATGGGTTTACTTTAGATGTAGATGAAATGAAAAAATTGATCTCACATAAAAGGATAATAGGTCTGGGTGAGGTTATGGACTTACAAGGTATTTTAAATGAAGATATAGATATCCTTAAAAAAATTGAATTATTTAGTGATAAATTTTTAGATGGACATTCACCTGGTCTTTCAGGAAAAAGCTTAAATGCCTATATAGATTGTGGCATAAGCACAGATCATGAATGCTATTTAGATGAAGAAGTAATAGAAAAAATGAGACTTGGTATGCATATACTGATAAGGGAAGGTAGTGCGGCTAAGAATTTAGAAACAATAGTGAAAACCATATTAAAATATAATCTTAAAATGGATAGATGCTGCTTTTGCACTGATGATAAACATCTCCACGATATAAAAAGTGAAGGTCATATAATACACAACATTAGAATGGCTGTAAATTTAGGTCTGGACCCAATAGAAGCAATTGCAATGGCCACTATATATCCTGCATCATTATACAACTTAAAGCGAATTGGAGCTATAGCACCTGGATACAAAGCTGACATGATCTTTATTTCTGATTTAAAAGAGTTTAAAGTAGTTAAAACCATAAAAGATGGAAAACTCGTAGCTGAAAACGATAAATTATATTATGGTAAAGGTATTAAAATAAATGTCCCACCTGAATTGTTAAATACAGTTAAAACTAAAGACATCTCAAAAGAGGATATTAGAATAAATTTAAATGAAAACCTTGCAAATATAATTAATGTAACTCCTGGAGAGCTTATCACAAAGCTGACTCGTGAAAAAGTTACAGTAGAGAATGGTGAATTTATA
>WQUF01000466.1 GCA_009785875.1 Oscillospiraceae bacterium
AATCCGTATAGAGCATCCTTGAAAGCTGCAATGTATCTATTACAGTAAAATCATGATCAAGACCTTGTCTTTTGCAGTTTATATTTATAAACGATATATCAAAAGATGCATTATGGGCGACTAAATTAGCATCTCTGCAAAATCTTATAAATGCTGGAAGAACATCCTCAATGCTCTCTTTTCCTTCTAGCATGTCATCGGTTATATTCGTAATCTCCACGATCTTTGAAGGAAGTTTTCTATGCGGATTTATGAGTTTAGAAAAACTATCCACTATCTCTCCATCTTTGATTTTCACAGCACCTATCTCGATTATAGTGTCTTTTTCTGGTGAAAACCCTGTGGTCTCGATATCAAATGCTACAAATTCATCGTCTATATTCTTATCTGCCGGATTTAATACTATCTTTGCATCATCGTCAATCATATACCCTTCAACGCCATAGAGCACTTTGACTCCATATTTTTTACTTGCCTCCATTGCTTCAGGGAAAGCTTGAACTACTCCATGATCTGTAAGCCCAATAGCCTTATGCCCCCATTTAGCTGCTCTTTTTATCATATCTTCCATAGAAGTTATAGCATCCATAGCACTCATTTTTGTATGTAAATGGAGCTCAATGCGTTTTTCTTCTGCAGCATCAATTCTTGTCTCTCTATCGATCTTTACTATATCTTGAGCCATTAAAACCAGTTCTTTAGAAAATGTATCGTAAATTAAATTGCCTCTTATCTTGCCATAAAAGCCAGGCTTAATATTTAGAGTAACACTTTCTGCATCCTGTTCTTTTAAGAAGAATTTTATGAGGATAGACGACGTAAAATCTGTAAAATAAATATTGTATAATTTCTTCAGTGTCTTTGTTAGAACTATATCGACTTTAAAAATCTCACCACAGAGAGCGATCTTCCCCATAGGTTCATTTAATTCGATTATATCGAGAGTTATATCATTAAAATCTTTCCCAATGACCACACCTTTACTTTCAGTAGATTTTTTCTTCGCTTCTTTTTGCGGTAAGACTGGTTTAGATTCTGCTTTTATCTCGGAAACTTTCTTAGGAGCATCGGTTTTTATCGTATCTCTATCTTTATTATATTCTAAACTTGCAAATAATTTCTCATCAAAAGCTAGTTCCACATTATATTTTAAATTAAATTTATCTTCAATTATTTTGCTAAACTTCTTCGTAAAAAAGGCAGCCTCTAAAATATTGGATATGTATTTGTTGCAATGATATATGATGATTTTTTCATCTTTAAACTCTCTTTCACAATTAAACAAAATCATCTTGCTCATAGGCATTTCATCTTCTATATGTTGTACAAGTTCTCCCCAATAATGCTCTAAGATATATTCCATTGTTAAGTTTTCATAATTTCTATTTAATATTACCTCTATTTTATTACAAAAATTAATATTATCATTTAAACATCGTTTAAATGATAATATTTTATCTGAGTCTTCTTCTTTTGCTATAATAAATACCTTTAATATATTTGATTTCTTTAAATATTGTATTTTTTTTAGGTTAAAGTTAAACTGAGAAATATTCTCTAAAATCGATTTTTGCAGATTCTCCATGAAAACTACCACCTTATAGGAATAGATAAGTGCCTATTTCTCATACAAGATATTTTTTCTTAACTATAGATAAAATTAAAATTTTATAGGAAAAAATATATCCTTAAAAATCATAAACACCATAAGTGCCATTAAAAACATATATCCAAAATAATTAAGGCTTTCAACAAGTTTTTGATTAGCTTTTCTTCTAGATATGATTTCATATAGGAAAATTACAATTTGACCACCGTCTAAAGCTGGAAATGGCAATAAATTCATTATGCCTAAATTTAAATTGATGAAAGCTATTATTGTAATCAATGGTAAGGCACCTTGCTCCGTTGCTGCAGATGTAACCCTTATTAAACTTATGGGACCACCTACTTCATTCATATGAGCCTGCCCTCTAAACAAAGTCCCGAAAAATCCAATTATTTGTTTGAACAAAGAAATAGATTGATTAATTCCATACTTTGCTCCTTCTATAAATGAAGGATGATCGTCATATTTAGGGTTTATTCCAATAGTATAACTATCAGATTTCACTGGTGTTATATTAAATGATAAAATAGCTCCATTACGATTTATTTCTAAATTAACGCTTTCACCATTATTCTTAGCCATATATTTGCTAAACTCATCGTAATTTGAAATCGTAATGCCATCAACACCTACTATTACATCTCCTTCTAATAAACCATTTTCTTTTGCTGGATATCCATCTATAAGCGTTGCTATTTTAGGAAGAGGTTTACTGTTATCGTCGTATGCAGGATTGAAGCCTAGTATATATCCCTTTACAGGCATCACATATATATCTTTTTTTGCTCCATCTCTTTTAATTGTAAGCAAAATTTTCTGACCTTGACTATTTTGAACTTCTATCTCTAGATCAGTATATGTAAATATTTTACTTTTATTTACTGCTAATATCTCATCATCTAACATGACTCCAGCTTCCCTAGATGGTGACAAAGCATTGAAAGTAGCTACCGAATTTAGAACTACTCCAGTTGCAAAAGAAATAGTAACAAAAATAATCAAAGCAGTGATGATATTTATTAATGGACCTGCAATCACTACAGACAGCTTTCGCCACGGTGCTTTTGAACTAAAACTCCTTTGACTATCGACTTCGCTCTCTTCTCCTAGCATTTTAACATATCCACCAAAAGGAAGGATTCTAACATTATATTGAGTTTCTTTTCCCTTTATTCCAAAGAGCTTAGGTCCCATACCTAATGAAAATTCTTCCACCATTATTCCATTTAATTTAGCTATAAAAAAATGACCAAGTTCATGGATTATTACAATTATTCCAAAAGCTAAGATTGCAATAATTATATATACAATTTGTGACATCGTTATTGTTAACCTCCGATTCTATAAACGTATTCCCTAACCTTTTTATCTATATAAATAAGTTCTTCTATTTGAAGACTCTCCTTATTTTCAAATTTATTTAAAGCTCTTTCTATAATATTCCCAATTTGTAAAAAAGTAATTTTATCTTTTAAAAATAAATCTACACAGGCTTCATTTGCACCATTTAAAATGCAAGGTAAAGCTCCACCTTCTTTTATAGCTTCATAGGCTAATTTTAAGCATTTAAAAGTATTTAAGTCTGGTTTTTCAAAAGTAAGTTCTTTAATATCATAAAAATTTATCCTATTTATTATTCTATTTGCCCTCTTTGGATAATTAAGCGCAAATTGAATTGGCAATCTCATATCTGGTGAAGATATTTGAGCGATAACAGATCCATCCACATATTCAACCATGGAATGAATTTTAGATTGTGGATGTACTACTATTTCTATATTTTCTTCACTGATTCCATAAAGCCAATACGCTTCGATTAATTCTAATCCTTTATTCATAAGCGTAGATGAATCTATAGTTATTTTAGGACCCATATTCCAATTTGGATGTTTAAGAGCATCTTCCTTTGTCACATGTTCTAATCTTTCTAAAGAATATCCTCTAAATGGTCCTCCAGATGCAGTCAATAAAATCTTATAAACTTCTTCTTTATTATTGCCCATTAAGCATTGAAAAATAGCACTATGTTCTGAATCAACAGGTAAAATTTTAACGCCTACTTCCCTAGCAAGTGACATGATTATCTTCCCACCCACTACTAATGTCTCTTTATTAGCAAGTGCGATAGTCTTCTTATGTTTTATAGCCTCGACAGTTGGAACAAGTCCTATCATCCCAACTACTGCAGTTACCACTATATCAATTTCATCTAAAATGCAAATTTTGATATTGCCTTCTTGCCCTATAAATAATTCAAATTTTAATCCTGTGGTCTCTTTATATTTTGCAATTTCCTCATAGCAATTTTCATCAAAACACGATACATACTTAGGAGAAAATTCTTCGATGATATTTATTAGCTTCTTATGATCTCTATTTGCTGAAATTGCTATGAGTTTAAGCTCATCTCTTTGATTTCTTATGCATTCTAATGTTTGAAGACCAATAGAGCCAGTCACTCCTAAAACTGAAATATTTTTCATAGACCCTCCTAATAATCATTATATTATCCATTAAGCGATTTTAGTCAAACTTTATAATTTTAATATTATACTTAAATATAAAAATATTGCCATGTTATTAAAAAGTACACTATCAAATCTATCCAGCATTCCACCATGCGCTGGTATTATATGACTAAAGTCTTTAATGCCATTATATCTTTTAATAGATGAAGCTACTAGATCACCCATCTGCCCAACAATCCCAGCAATTATTCCCATAAATAAGAAGTGAATCAATGATATATTTAAAGTTTTCCCAAAAACAACTCCAACTAGCATACTTACGCCTACAGAACCAATTATTCCACCGATTGAACCTTCCACAGTTTTTTTAGGACTTATGGATTCACTCAATTTTATTCTTCCAAAATTTTTACCAATATAGTAGGCTAAGATGTCACAGCACCAGGTAGTTATTAAAGGAATCCATATCAATAAATTTCCTTTTGGCATTGCATCTATGAGTAAAAGTAAACTCCAGGGAATAGATATATACATTGAAGGTATAAAGGTTACAAAGGCATCTATAATATTGTTTTTTTTAGAAAATAATGTATAACCCAAACAAACGAGTAAAAACAAAACAAATATCATAAGTAAATGATTTTCATCGATTTCATTACCTAGTAGGAATACATAAAAAATTACATTAAATAATATTCCTAGATATAAATTAGCATGTATATCCCTATTAGTAAAAGCATGGTAGAACTCATATATGCAAATTGAACTTAAAACTAATAAACCGTATCTTAAAACCTCTCCTCCAAAAATCAATAATAGCAAAAGAGGCGAAAATAATAGCATCCCTAAAACTCTATTATCAGTTTTAATAACTTTATTGATCATCATACACCTCCAAAACGCCTATCCCTTTTTTGATAATCTAAAATTGCTCTCCTTAAATGCTCTATTCTAAAATCTGGCCAAAATATATTTGAAAACCAAAATTCTGAATAAGCGCATTGCCATATTAAAAAATTGCTCAGCCTATACTCTCCGGAAGGTCTTATCACAATATCAGGATCTGGCATTCCAGAAGTATAAAGGTGATCAGAAATCATATTTTCATCCACATCGTCGATAGAAATGTTACCTAGCTTAATTTCAGCATATATTTCTTTAAATGATTTTACGATTTCGCTCCTTCCTCCGTAGTTAATGCATAGATTTAAGTGAAGCCCAGTATTATCTTTCGTTTTGTTCTTAGAATTTTTTAAATTCTTCTGACATTTTTCAGGGAGCTTAGTTATGTCTCCTATATAATTTATAACCACATTTTCTCTATGAAGTTCATCCAGCTCTTTGACAAGATATTCAACCAACAAGTCCATGAGAAAAGAGACTTCCTCTTTTGGTCTTATCCAGTTTTCAGTTGAAAAAACATAAACGGAAAGATATTTAATGCCAAGATTACTGCACTCACTAACTATTTTCCTCAATGCTTCAGCCCCAGCTTTATGTCCCATAGATCTTGGAAGGTTTCTCTCTTTCGCCCATCTTCCATTTCCATCCATGATTATTGCAATATGATTTGGTAATCTCTTCACATCTATTTTATCCATATCTACATCATTTTGTTCCTTTGATTGCCATAATTTCATAAAATTCCTCCATGAAATAAAAACCTGGAAGCCCAGGTTAGTCTATATAGCCATTATCTCTTTTTCTTTGTTTTCTATGATTTTATCGATGTCCTTAATATGATTATCTGTCTTCTTTTGAAGTTCGTTTTCTGCATTTTTTATCTCGTCTTCGGATATGTCTTCGTCTTTTTTCATTTTTTTCAATTTTTCATTAGCTTCTCTTCTAATTGCTCTAATAGCAACTTTTATATCTTCCCCTTGTTTCTTTATATTCTTTGCTAAATTCTTTCTAGTCTCTTCTGTGAGTTCTGGTACTACTAATCTTATTACATTTCCATCGCTTGATGGATTTATCCCTAGATCAGATTTTTGAATAGCCTTTTCTATATTCTTAGCAGTAGATTTATCGTATGGAGTTATCTGCAATATTCGTGGTTCCGGTACAGATATGTTAGCTAAAGCATTTATCTTATTGTTTTTGCTGCCATAGCACTCGACTAAAATTTTATCAAGCATAGCAGCATTAGCTTTACCTGCTTTTAATGAACTCAACTCTCTTTTTAGTACATCAATGGATTTCACCATCTTTTCATCAGCATTACTTAATAAATCCTTAATCACTTTTTTCACTCCTCTTATTAATTATTGCACACTATAGTCCCAATTTTTTCACCTGAGATTGCTCTTAAAATGCTATCCTCTTCGTTTAGTCCAAAGATTATTGCAGGTATGTTGTTATCCATGCATAAAGATGCTGCTGTGGAATCGATAGCCTGCAAGCCCATCTCAAAAATATTTAAATAGGTCAATTTATCAAACTTTTTAGCATCAGGATATATACTTGGATCCTTTTCATAAACTCCATCTACATTCTTAGCATAGAGGATCACGTCTGCTTCTATTTCTGCTGCTCTAAGTGCTGCAACAGTATCAGTTGTAAAGTATGGATTTCCTGAACCTGCACCAAATATTACTACTCTTCCTTTTTCAAGGTGCCTCATGGCTCTTCTTCTTATAAACGGTTCTGCTATCGCTTTCATTTCTATTGCAGTTTGAACTCTCGTTTCAACGCCAAGCCTTTCTAAAGAATCCTGGAGGGCTAGTGCATTAATACATGTAGCGAGCATTCCCATATGGTCAGCTGTAGTTCGATCCATACCTTTGCCATATCTTCCTCTCCATATATTGCCAGCACCTATTACAATTCCAACTTCAATTTCCAAGTCTACAACTTTTTTAATTTCTTTACCGACTTTTTGTACTATTTCAAAATCTATACCAAAACCTTTATCTCCAGCTAGAGCTTCACCTGAAAGTTTTAGCATTACCCTTTTATACATGTATATATTATACCTCCTGAAGTTATAATTTCAAATCATTTTATAGGAAAACATAAATAAAACTAACCTTATTCTAAAGAGGGAACTATAGCTCCCTCTTTAAAATAAAATCAATTATTTCCTTTTATTTGTTTTTGTACTTCAGAAGCAAAATCCTCTACTTCCTTTTCAATCCCTTCTCCTCTTTCAAATCTTACAAATTCAGTGCATTTTATCTCGCAACCGATTTCCTTTGATTTTTCAGCGATTAATTTTTTAATAGTATACTCTTGATCCCTTACCCAAACTTGTTCTAACAAGCATTTTTCCTTATAAAACTTTTGGATCTTTCCTTCAACCATTTTTTCAGCAATTTTTTCTGGCTTTCCTTCATTCATAGCCTGAACTTTATAGATTTCTCTTTCTTTCTTTAAGATATCTTCATCGATTGAATCTCTATCTAAATATGTTGGATTTGCTGCTGCAATTTGCATAGCTATATCTTTTCCTAATTGCAATAATGTATCATTAGTTTCATTGCATTCCAATTTAACAAGCACACCAATCTTCCCACCAGCATGTATGTAGCTATTTATAGCTCCACTGGAAGTTTCCATCTTTTTAGCTCTTCTTAAAGTCATATTTTCCTTAAGCCTTGCTATTAAATTGACAACAGCGTCTTTTACAGTGACATCTTCTGGTGAAAGCTTCTCATTTAATAAGCTATCTAAATCAGAACAATTAGATATCAAATATTGATTTGCTATTGCTTTTGCTAAATTCTTAAATTCTTCATTAGCTGCAACAAAATCTGTTTCACAATTGAGTTCGATTAAAATACCAGTTTTATTATCACTTGAAATTTGACTAGCTACAATTCCTTCCGAAGCAATCCTTCCAGATTTTTTACCTGCATCTGCAAGACCTTTTTCTCTTAATATCTCTATTGCCCTTTCCTCATTACCTTCTGCTTGAACCAATGCTTTTTTACAATCCATCATCCCTGCACCAGTTTTTTGTCTCAGTCCATTTACCATTGTAGCCGTTATATTAGCCATTTTATCTCCTCCTATATGATTATTTTATAAAAGGTAAATGAGAAACTCATCTACCTTCAAAATTATTATATGCTACTACTAAGCCGATTGTTCTCCTTGCCTTGCTTCGATAACTGCATCTGCGATTTTTGATGCTATTAATTTAACTGCTCTTATAGCATCATCATTTCCAGGTATAACATAGTCTGCTTCATCAGGGTCACAATTCGTATCAACGATTGCAACAATTGGAATACCAAGTATCCTTGCTTCATCAACAGCATTTTTCTCTTTCTTTGGATCAATTACAAAAATAGCACCTAAATTATCGATATTTAAATTTTTAATACCGCCTAAGTTTTTGATGAGCTTTTCCTTTTCATGTTTTAATTTAATGACTTCTTTCTTAGGCAAGATATCAAAAGTACCATCGCTTTCCATCTCTTCCAGTCTTTCAAGCTGTTTTATTCTATACTTTATTGTTTTAAAATTTGTGAGCATTCCACCCAGCCATCTGTTATTCGCATAATGCATACTGCACCTTGTAGCTTCTTCTTGAACTGCTTCTTGAGCTTGTTTTTTTGTGCCAACAAAGATGATTTCTTTTCCATCTTCTACCACTGATTTGATAAATGCATATGCTTCATCAATTTTGGCAACAGTTTTTTGAAGGTCAATTATATAAATTCCATTTCTCTCTGTGAAGATGTACTGACCCATTTTAGGGTTCCACCTTCTGGTTTGATGTCCAAAGTGAACACCAGCTTCTAATAATTGTTTCATCGATATTACTGACATTATTTATCCTCCTTAGGTTATATCCTCCACCACTAGACCTATGGTACACTATCTTAAGCACCTAACCATAGCAAAAATGATGTGTGTATTTTTCCTCAATTATTATATCATAGGGATTTAGTATCTTCAATAATTATTTATTTATTATAGCTTCTTTAAGCTTATTTATTGGCACTAAAAATTTAATTGATGTCCCTTTCGCTCCTAATGATTTTGTCTGTATGATGTTTGCACTTTCTAAAATTCGGAGTGCATTAACTACTACTGATCTTGTTATTCGAGCTCTATCTGCAATTTTTGATCCAACTAAAATACCATCTTTTTCATTTAATTCATCTATGATATGCTCGATAGCCTTAACTTCTGAATAAGATAATATATTGATTACTGAGATGATATCATCATTTTGTTTGAGTAGATTCAGGTTCTCTACTCTTTTATCGCATTTCTTAATCAAAAACACATAGGAAGAAATTATCTCAAATATTATTTCATCTTCTTGAACGAATTTTGAATTATACTTAAATAACAATATAGAAATATCTCTTGAGCTATCTATATCAATAGGAATTAATACTCCAAAGCATTTATCTGTTTTAGAACAATTATATTCATCAAATAAGCTTAAATCATTGTAGTTAAAATTAAATAAAATATCTTTTATGGAATTTATTCTTTTCGCTGTAGTTTCTCTAATCCCATTCTCTTTTTTTATTATAGCCCAACATGAATTTTCAGGGAAACCCACATAATTTGAAAAAAGTATTTCTCCACTATCTTTTACAACAATACCGCTGCAATCCATGTTTTCATGAAAATAACTTAACAATTCATTAAATAGTTCGTTTAACTTCTGGATTTTTTTAAGCATATTTAAAAATAACCTAATCTTATGGAAAGTAGAGTTCATCATAATACTCCTTATCATTTGTTAATATATATTATATGCTTTTATTTTTTACTTTGCTCTTCTCCTTTGAAGGGCATTGAGCGTTAGAGCAAACAGTATAAGTACCCTTTGTTTTAGAAGTCTTTTTAACCATTATTGAGCCACAAATATTGCAAGTCTCATCCACAGGTTCATACCAACTCACAAAATCACAATTAGGATAGTTCGAGCATCCATAAAATGTTCTACCTTTTTTACTCCTTCTTATTTGGATGTCACCGCCACATTTAGGGCATTTGACATTGTTTAGTTTTTTAACAATAGGTTTTGTATTTTTACATTCAGGATAATTAGGGCAAGCTAAGAATTCTCCAAATCTACCTCTCTTAATTACCATCATCCTTCCGCATTTGTCACAAGGGACATCGCTTACTTCATCCTCAATAGTGATTTTTGAGACTTCTTTTTCAGCTATATCTACATTTTCCTTAAACGGACTAAAAAAATCTTTAATTATTTTCTTCCAATCTGAATTTCCATTTTCTATTAAATCTAATTTATTCTCCATATCTGCTGTAAAATCTATGTCGACTATGGATTTAAAATAAGTTTCCATGATTCTATTGACTATAATTCCAAGTTCAGTGGGAATGAACAATTTCTTTTCTTTTTCCACATATTTTCTAGCAAGCAATGTAGAAATGATAGGGGCATAAGTGCTCGGTCTTCCTATTCCATTTTCTTCTAAAAATTTTACAAGGGATCCTTCTGTAAATCTAGGAGGAGCTTGAGTAAAATGCTGTTTACCATCGATAGTATTATATTTTAGTTCTTCTTTTTCCTTTACCGAGGGAATATTAAAAGACTCGTCTTCATTGTCAAATGTATAACTATAAAGCTTCATAAACCCATCAAAGGTTATCTTGCTTCCGGATGATTTTAGTATATATTTGCCGTTTTCAACTTCTATGGTCTTTACATCATATTCACAGCTTGCCATTTGGCTAGCGACAAATCTCTCCCAAATCAGTTTATATAATTTATATTGTTCATCTGTTAAAGAGCCTTTAGCTTTATCTGGAGTTAAGAGCACATCAGAAGGTCTAATTGCTTCATGAGCATCTTGAGAATTTTTTTTGCTTTTATATACCCTCTTAGCTTCCGGAACGTATTCTTTTCCATAATTTAAAGCAATAAAATCACGGCAAGAATTTTGAGCTTCATTAGCTATCCTGGTTGAATCTGTTCTCATATACGTGATAAGCCCTATAGTGCCGTATCCTTCTATGGTAACACCCTCATATAATCTCTGAGCTATATTCATAGTTTTCTTAGTGGTATAATTCAGCCTTTTATATGCATCTTGCTGAAGGGTACTGGTTATAAATGGCGGCAATGGATTCTTCGTCCTCTTGGTATTCTTTATAGATTTTACGATGAATTTGCCTTTTTTTAGTTCATCGATTATTTTATTAGCTTCTTCTTCATTTAAAATCTCTATCTTTTCTCCATTGCATAGAGCTAATTTTAATATAAAATTTGGATATCCTTTAACTGCTACTTCAATTGTCCAAAATTCTTTCGGCACAAAATTCTTTATCTCTTCTTCTCTATCGCATATGATTCTCATTGCAACGGATTGTACTCTACCTGCACTGAGTCCCCATTTTACCTTTTTCCACAATATTGGACCGATTTCATACCCAACGAGCCTATCTAATACCCTTCTCGCCTGCTGAGCATCTACTAAGTTCATATTTACTTTTCTTGGATTCTTAATGGCATTTTTAACTGCAGTTTTAGTGATTTCATTAAATTCTATCCTAAAGATCTTATCTTCGTCTACTTTTAAAATATTATTTAAATGCCATGAAATGGCTTCTCCTTCTCTGTCCGGGTCTGTAGCTAAATATATTTTTTCAGATTTTTTTGATGCTTTTTTTAATTTTTCTATGATTTCACCTTTACCCCTAATGGTGATATATTTAGGTTCAAAATTATTTTCTATATCTATTCCTAATTGACTTTTAGGCAAATCTCTAACATGACCAAGGGAAGCGATGACTTTATAAGTACTACCCAGATATTTTTCAATAGTTTTAGCCTTTGCTGCTGATTCAACTATAACTAATCTCTCTCCCATAAAAAAACCGATCTCTCGGTAAGCACCCCCTTTAAAGCTTATTCATTAACACATTTTACATAATAATTTCCTATAATACAAGTGATTTTATTTTTAAATTGTAAATTTAAAAGCAATACATTTAATTTTTCATAATCTATCTTGCTATATTTTTTTATATCTTCCAGATGCTTTGGTGTAAAATTTATTATTTGCAATATCCTTTTTTCTTCCTCTGAAAGAGTACTCTCTTCTTCTTTAATCTCGATGCCAAAATATGTACTTAAATCTTCTTTTGACGTGTACATTAATGCACCTTCTTTAATTAAATTGTTGCAACCTTTATAGTTATTTTCATTAATGCTTCCAGGCACCGCCATTACATCTTTGCCTAATTCTAATGCAGCGGTAACTGTATATAAAGATCCACTTTTTTCTGAGGCTTCTGTGACGATGACAATTTTGCTCAGGGCACTTATGATCCTATTCCTCTGTGGAAAATTTTTAGGAAGAGGAGGATAACCTAATGGAAATTCGCTAAGTAAAAGCCCATCTTCTGCGATTTTATCTATTAGTTTTTTGTTTTCCATGGGATAATATACATCGATTCCACACCCTAAAACCGCTATGGTCTTGGTATTTTTTTCTATAGCTACTCTGTGGGATATAGAGTCAATTCCTCTTGCTGCCCCACTGATAATCGTAATATTCATGGATGATAAATAGCCTGCGATGGATTTTGTAATCGCACTTCCATAATATGAACACTTTCGTGAACCTACAACTGCTGCTATATTGGTATTTACCAGGTTTAAATCGCCTTTATAATAAAGAACTGCAGGTGGCATATATAGCTTTTTTAATTCATCTGGATAATCTTCATCTCCATATATAGTAAAATTAATTTTCTTCTCTTGTATTTTATTCATGAATTCTTCAATTTGTTCATCTTTTGGTAAAATATCTTTTGAAAAATCTTTAAAATCTATATCATCGATATTGTTCCTAGATTTTAATATTTCAATTTTATCCTCATTCTTCAGTTCTAATAATGCAAATATGATTCTATTTTTATTCATTTTACCTCCTCAGGCTATGACCCTAATACTATTTTTTAAAATTATTACCATATTTGTCCTTAATATTCTTATTTTATGATTAAAAAAAATTTAGTTGTCAATATTTTAGCTAGAGGTGAATAAAATAAATGTATCAGGAATTATCAAGCTCAACTTTTTTGGGCATAAATGGATTTATTATAAAGGTAGAGGTGCATATTTCAAACGGTCTTCCAACATTTAATATTGTTGGACTTGGCGATGCTGCTGTTAAAGAATCTAAAGAGAGAGTAAGGTGTGCAATTGTAAATTCGGGTTTTGATTTTCCACCTGGTAAAATTATAGTCAACCTATCGCCAGGGAATATCAAAAAAATCGGAACTCACTTTGATGTTGCAATTGCTGCTTCAATCCTTCTTGCATCTTCGCAAATAAGCATCGATCCAAAGGATAAAATTTTTATTGGAGAATTATCTCTTTCAGGTGAAGTAAGACCAGTTAAAGGTATCCTTCCAATGGTTATAGAAGCATTACAGGAAAATATAGATAACATCATACTTCCGCTAGATAACTTAAGAGAGTGTTCTATATTAAATGATATAAACTTTTATCCTGTTAAGCATTTAAAAGATTTTAAAAATGGTCTGAAAAAAATCCATTTAAAGCAATTCGACGAAAAAACAGAACAGCGGTACGATATAGATATATCATCAATTATCGGTCATGAATTTGCAAAACGGGGTTTAGAAATAGCTGCTGCAGGAAAACATCCACTTTTATTGATTGGTTCGCCAGGTTCAGGTAAGACAATGTTAGCCAGATCAATTTGTTCCATACTTCCTGATCTAACCCGGGAAGAAGCTATTGAGGTCAGTAAAATTTATAGCATCATGGGATTATCAAGAGATAATAACAGATTATTATTATCACCACCATTTAGAGATCCACATCATACCACTACCCCAATCGCTATGTCAGGTGGCGGCAATTCTTTAAATCCTGGTGAAATAAGTCTAGCCCATAATGGTGTCTTGTTTCTTGACGAAATATTAGAGTTTAAAAAACCAGCAATTGAAGTATTGAGGCAGCCCATAGAAGATAGCAAAATAAAAATTTCAAAATCATATGGCACACTTGAATATCCTTCAAATTTTCATCTAATCGCTGCGTTAAACCCTTGTTCTTGTGGATATTTTGGATCTAATATAAAAAAATGTACGTGCACAGAAAATGAAATAAAGAACTATTTAAGAAAATTATCGGGACCTATAATCGATAGATTTGACATGTCTATAAGCGTTTCAAGCATATCATTTAATGAAATTAAAAATAGAAAAAACAAAAAAGCTACAAACGAAATCAAGGAAAGGGTTATAAATGCTCGTGAAAGGCAAAAATCAAGATATAAAAAATTAAAAATAAAGTATAATAATCAATTAACTGGGGATCATTTATATGAATATTGTAAATTAGATAGCGATAGCGAAGAATTCCTTGGAAGCCTATATAAAGATTTTGGTTTTTCCTTGCGCTCTTTTAACAATATAATCAAGGTTTCAAGGACAATATCTGACTTAAACGGTGAGGAATATATCACTAAAAAGCATATAACCGAAGCTTTAAATTATAAAGTCACCATTTAATTAAATTATAAGGGTTGATAACGAATATGATTTCTCAAAATAGGAAAAAATTAGGAGATTTAGGAGAGAATTTAGCACAGAGCTTTTTGCTTTCTAAAGGCTATATGATTTTAGACAAGAACTTCAGGTGTAGATTTGAAAATATCTATGGTGAAATTGATATCATCGCAAAAGATCAGAATTTTATCTGTTTTGTTGAAGTAAAAACAAGATTTGGCAATATTCACTCAAACCCTTCTGAATCAGTGACACAAAAAAAGCAGAGGAAAATTTCCAATGTAGCACAACTTTATTTGCTTAAGAAAAAATTAACCAGATTTAATGCTAGATTTGATGTTGTGGAACTCATATTCAATATTGAAACAAGTGGTTATTCTATTAGATTGATAAAAGATGCTTTTTATTGCAATTTATAATAATAATGGGCTGTCGCAAAACAGCCCTAATTTTATATAATTAAGGCACGAAAGTTTTTAAAAAATCTATTCTTCCTTTAATTTTGTATTTGCCTAAAAAAGCTGGAACTAAAATGCAATCTCCCTTTTTAATGTCTAAAACACCGTCATCATATTCCAATGTACCTGTTCCATCCAGTAAAAATAATATATGAAACCTTTCCTCATCACTGGAATCTAATAAAAGATCTTTTACACAATACTTTTCAATAGCAAAATACTTGCAAATACAAAGATTAGTCTTTGTATAATTTTCATAATTTAAAGTTAATCCAGTGCATTTTTCTGGTTTATAGTTAAAATCTATAACATCTAAAGCTTTATCTATATGAAGAGGTCTATTTCTTCCATAATCGAACACTCTGTATGTAATATCGCTATTTTGCTCTATTTCTAAGATTAAATTCCCCTCTAATATAGCATGTACAAGACCACTTTTAATAAAATACATATCACCTTTTTTTATTTTAACCCTGTTTAAATATTTTTCTAAATCATTATTTTCTATGCCTAATTTAAAATATTCCTTATTGCAATCTTTTGTCCCAATTATTATTTCGGAATTTTCTTTTGCATCAAGAACGTACCAAGCTTCGGTTTTCCCTAAAGAATTTTCGTTTTTCATGGCATAATCATCATCAGGATGCACTTGAACAGATAACTTATCCTTTGCGCTTATGATCTTAATTAAGAGAGGAAACTCATCTTGAGGTATTTTTGTCCCCATGAGTTTAATTCCTAATTCTTTCATCAATTCCAATAGTGTTCTTCCTTTATGTTCTCCATTTTTAACTATGCTCATGCCATGCTTATGGCATGTTATATTCCAAACTTCACCAATATTTTCACTAGGCATATCTTCTACAAAATCTTCAAAATCACTTCCGCCCCAGATTTTATCGTAAAATAAATTTTCAAATGTGATTGGATACATAGTACACTTCCTCATTAATAAATAATTATCATTTATCCAATTCTTCTTTTATATTTTCAATTTCATCTTTTATTCTTTTCACAACATCTTTTGAAATTACATGAGAAATTGAAGTAAAAGCGACATCATCTGTTATATTTCTATATTGATGACTTGCCCAATCTCTAAATTGTTTAATAAAAATTTGATTTAATTCTAATTTTCCTAATGTTTCATCGGTCATTGATTTTGTTAACTCAAATATATCTCCTACAGTCTGTACAAGTCCTCTTCTTGTCATATATTCAATTTTTGATAAATCAGTATTAACTTGGACTTTATTTTTCTTTAATGAATATATAATTTCATTTTGATATTCCTGTATTTTCCTTAATATTATAAGATCTCTTTTTTTATTTTTGCTCATAAAACCACACAATCTCTTCTTCTATCTCTTCTTTAAAAAGTCTATTTCCCTTCTGATTTAAAGCCTTGTATTCAACTACATCTGTTTCTTTATTATATTTTTCCTTAAATACATCTCTTAAATCTGTAATAAGATTTAAGAATTTTGACAAATCCTCAAATGTAAATGGCTTAGCGTAATTATAGTCTATGATTAAATCTATATCACTATCTTCAGTATAGTCTCCTCTTGCAAAAGAGCCAAAAACGCCGATTTTCTTGACATCCTTTTTATTTTCAAAATTATTCAATATTTCACAGCTATCTTGTTTTATATGACTTAAATTAAGATCCATATAATCACCTTTCAATTCACATTCATTGGCTTAACCATATAATATATTATAACACTAAATTTAAGTTCTATTTTATGATCTTCTGAATAATATATAATATTGTCAGTAGTATCTAATGGTAAGATTGAGAATGATTGATTTTACCCAGATCTGGCACAAAGCTTTTATTAAATCTGCTTTGTGCCAGATTTTTTTATGAATATATGTAAAAAGATAATTAATATAGTTTCCTCGCTTTTACAATGAGTGACAGCGGAAATCGTTTAGCCTTGCTTGGCGCATAATAATTCGATGAAAATTCAATTTCCTGCTCCATTGTTTCTTTATTTGTTTCCTCTACCATTCGCTCAACAACAAAACCTGCAGCAGCGAGAGCGTTAATATAATCCGAAAGTCGGCGATTAAAAAGAGTGACAGGATTATCTCCCTTTACAAATGAAAATGGTACAGCTTCATAATAGCTACCAGAAAAAATTAACTGCTCATCCTTTGCTTCTATACAGTGCATGAATGGGTGATCCCAACTGAAAATGAAAATCCCATCCTTTTTAAGATAAGAAGCAATTAGGTTAAATGTGGTCTGTAAATCCACTGTCCAGCCGATTGCATATATTGAATAGACAACATCAAAATAATGCACTGGTAAGCCTGGATTTTGTTCCATAGGAGAACAGAACAAATTAGGAGCGTACCCATTTTCGTACAAATACTCTCGTGCATTTGCAACTTGACGGTCGGATATGTCTAAACCCCATAATTCACCTGCTCCTTGATCACCACACCATCTCAAAGAATGACCGCTGCCACATCCTATATCCAGGATCTTTTTATTCATTAGAGTAGGAAATAGATGTAAATCATCCTCTATAGGGCAAAGGCATCCATAAGCAGGCAAAGCTGTAACACCAAACCAGCTATCGGCCATTGCATTCCATGAGGATTTATTTTGAGTAAGTATGGAATCGTATAGAATGCTTTCCAGTACGTGAATGTCTTCTTTTTCTGCTTGCTTTATTGATATTTTACTCATGTTCTATGTCCCCCATATGCTAAAATATATCGATATTTAATTATAACATATCAAAGTTAACTCTAAAATATTAAATTTAGAGTGAAAACTCAATTTAAAATGTTCCTAAAATCAAAAGAACCTTTAGATACTATTCACCAAAAAATCATCTATTTTTTATCAATGTTAAGATTGTACGTAGGAAAAGTATATTTTAATGTACAGCAAATAATCCATTGCTTTTGTTTCTTTATTTTTGAATCAAACTCATTTTTAAAAGTAATTTCTTACGATCATGTCGAAGAGTTTTTATTTTACTGCTTCCATTTTCTTTATGCTTATTGCTAAGAGTTTATTTATTGTAGCTTCATCTAATTTTCCAGCTTCAAGATAATATCCTATTTGTGCCATGTTAAATTTAGTTTTAAAGACATTATTAAATCTTCCTGAAAATACACTTGCTCGAAGCTTTGCATATTTTTCTTTGAATGTGAGCAAATGCTTTAAGAATGTATCCAATAGTAAACTACAAACAGTTATTGATATTGTTGTCATATATGGTTCCAATTTTTCAATTCTCTTTAAGAGTTTCTCCAGATCCTCCATCGTAATATCTTTTTTTCCTGTCAAAAGCTTTAATCTGTGGATTGCTTTGACTCCCTCTACTCCATAAACTTCAAGTATCTTCTCTTGAGTCTCCTTTGGAA
>WQUF01000467.1 GCA_009785875.1 Oscillospiraceae bacterium
TGCGTGATGGTCAGTATATTGGCACAAGGTATTTAAAAGATATCACCATGAATGAACTTGTTAACATGATTGTAGGAAGATCTTTAGAAGATAAATATCCTAAATATAAACGAAAAATAGGCGATATAGTCCTTGAAGCAAAAAATATAAAGCGTGGAAAAAAAGTTAATGTAGATTATCTTTATGTTAGAAAAGGTGAAATATTAGGGGTTGCTGGCTTAGTTGGTGCTGGCAGAACAGAAATTATGCGCTGTATATTCGGAGCTGATAGAGCTGAGACTATGGACTTATGGGTAAATGGTAAAAAAATTCATGTAAAATCGGTAATACAAGCAATAAGTCACGGAATCGGCTATGCAACTGAAGATAGAAAATATGATGGACTAGCTCTCGATCTGGATGTACAGTACAATTCCAATATGGCTCATTTAAAACAAATCAGTAAATTTGGACTTGTAAATGATAGGCTTGGAGCAGAAAATGCAGAGAAATACAGGAAACTTTTAAGAACAAAGACACCAAGCATCAAGCAAATTTGCAAAAACCTCTCTGGTGGCAATCAACAAAAAGTAGTCTTATCAAAATGGCTCTGCAATGATGTTAAAGTGCTTATTGTAGACGAGCCTACTCGTGGTATCGATGTTGGTGCAAAATTTGAAGTGTATGAATTATTTAATAAATTAAGCGACCAGGGTGTGGCAATCATCATGATTTCATCTGAACTGCCTGAAATATTGGGAATGAGTGACCGTGTAATAGTCATACATGAAGGTAGAATTACCGGTGAATTAGTGGCAAGTGAAACAAACCAGGAAGAGATACTCAGGCTGGCAGCTGGCTATAAATAATAAGGAGCGTGTTTATTATGGAATCACCTGTGTTAAAAAATGAAACGGAAAAATTGAGAGCTTTTAGCAAATTGAATGCTTCAACTAAAAGAGCGATATTTTCATTTATTGTACTTGCTTTGTTATTCTGCCTGTTTGCATTTTTAAAACCTGGCAAATTTCTCGCACAAACAAATCTTCAAAATCTGCTTCAACAAACTGTAACTTATCTTATAATCGGTAGTGGTTTAACATTCTGCCTCATCTGCGGTGGTAATGATTTGTCTGCTGGAGCTTCCATGGCACTTTCAGGTATTATTATCGTTTCATTTTTAATTCAAGGTATACCCCTTTGGATATGCATCATCTTGTGCATGATCATGGGACTTATCACTGGTGTTGTAAATGGCTTCTCTATTGAAATATTGGGAGTTGTTCCTTTTGTAGCTACACTTGCGACGCAATGGGTTTACCGTGGAATGGCTAATGTCCTTGTAAACGGTGCACCAATTTACACTACAAAAATTCCCAGCAAAGAGGTCCAGGATATATTTTATGTATTAGGTGGTGGTCGTATCGGAGGAAACGGATTGCCATTCAGCGTCATCATTGCATTAATCTATGTTGGTATTTTAGGATTTGTCCTTGCAAAAAGCCGCATCGGTCGACAAATATATGCCTGTGGATCTAATATTGAAGCTGCTAAACTCTCTGGTATAAATGCAGTAAGGACGAGGATGTTTGCTTATAGCATCAGCGGTCTATCAGCTGCTATATGTGGTATTTTAGTCTCATCCCGTTTATCTTCAGCACAACCTACTGCTGGTACTGGTTATGAACTTGAGGCAATAGCTGCTGCTGTGTTAGGTGGTGTTTCAATACTCGGCGGTGAAGGGAATATGCTCAATACCATAATAGGTGCTTTGATGATGGGTGTCATAAGAAATGGATTGAACTTAAATGGAATCAACTCATTCTGGCAACAAGTTATAATTGGATTTATACTTATTTTAGCAGTTGCAATGCAAACTCGCAGGCAAGTGAGCAAGAATCCAAATTCTATCTTTGCACAAATTGTAACGAAATTTAAACTTATTTTAAATATTAAATAATTAGGAGGATCTATTTATGAAAAAACTAATTTCTATGTTATTATCTATGTTTGTGATTTTAAACCTTGCAGCATGTTCTACAAGTAATAATAATGCTGCTTCAACTACAGCTGCACCAGCAACAACAACTACCACTACATCTACAGCTGCGCAAGCAGCAACAACTACTACCACTACTACATCTGCACCAGCATCTAGTGGTCAAAAGACAGTTTATGTTATAGTTAAAGTTCTTGGCAATCAATACTGGTCCGTATTACAAGCAGGAGCTGAGAAAGCAGGAAAGGATTTAGGATGTAAGGTTGTCATCGTTGGTACAGCAGCTGAATCAGATATTGAAGGTCAGCTTAGATATTTACAGGACGCAGTATCCGCTCAAGCTGCCGGTATTGTTATAGCTCCACTTGATAGCGTATCTCTAAGCAAACCTATTGAAGAAGCTTACAAATCCGGAATACCTATTGTTCTTGTAGATACAATTGTAAATGGAGATAGCTATAGTGCTGCTCTTCTTACGAATAATGTGAACGCAGGTAAAATGGCAGCACAGGAAATGATCAGGCAATTAAAAGCTAAAGGTGTAGCAGAAGATAAAGAAGGAGTAATTGCTATTCAAGCAGGTTCATCAGGTTCACAGACTATCAATGATCGTATTAAAGGATTTAATGAATATTGGGATGCAAATGCTCCTAAAAACTGGAAAGTTTTAAATAATGATATTAAAATAAATGAAGGCGATATAAGCAAAGCAGTTGGTTTTGGTCAAGACTTCATCACTACTTACACAAACCTTATTGGTGTATTTGGACCTAATAATGGTTCAACTGTTGGCTTTGTAACAGCTCTTACAGAAGCAAATCGTACTGATATATGTATGATAGGGTTTGACTTCTCAGCAGAAATTGAAAAAATGATCCGTTCCGGTAAATTTAATGTATCTTCAGTTGTACAACGTCAGTATAATATGGGTTATGATGGGGTCAAAGATGCGTTAAACTTAGCAAATGGCGGAACTGTAGCAGAAAAGATGGTTGACACTGGAGTTTTACTCGTTAATGCTGATAATGTTGACTCACCAGATGTACAGGGCGTAATTCATCCACAATAAATAGCATAGCA
>WQUF01000468.1 GCA_009785875.1 Oscillospiraceae bacterium
GCAACAATTTGACCCAGACACTATCACAGCAATTGCAAATGCGATTTATTTTTCCGATAGATGGCAGTGGGAATTTAAACCTGAAGAAACAACCGAAGGGATATTTTATTCGCAAGAAGGTGACAAAAACGCCTTTTATATGCTCCATGAAGGCAATGGGCAAGTCTATTACGAAGATGATACAGTGCAAGCAATAACACTTCCCTTTAAAACTGGTAGCAGCATGTATATAATCCTTCCAAAATCAGGTGATGCAAATGGACTCCTCTCATCTATGACAAGGGAATATTTTAATAAAATTCAGAATGAATCAATTCAATCTACAGGGAAGCTTTTATTGCCACGTTTTTCCATAGAAAGCGATGTGAAGGGATTAAACGATGCTCTAATAGCAATGGGTGTACCGCTCTTTGACGAAACTATAAGTGGACTCATCGAAGAAAACATACCAGTGTTTATATCTGATGTCATGCAGAAAGCTGTGATTAAAGTCGATGAGAAAGGAACCACAGCAGCCGCAGTAACTGTGATGGCAATGAGAGGTTCAGCAGGACCTAAGCCTACTGAAGCATTTGAAATGATATGCAACAAACCTTTTGTGTTTATACTCTATAATTATGATAGTGAACAGATATTGTTTACTGGTGTTGTAAATAAGCCATAATCAACAATATTAAGGATGGTGAAAAGATGAAAAAGGTAAATGCAGTTTCTTTATTATTTGCTTGCATGTTTATGGTTTCAATGTTTACCAATTGTGCTTCCTCAACTAATGATCAGAAGAGCTTAGTCAGCATAGTAAAGGTTGAAGCTAAAGAGCTAGAATCACCAAAAGGTATAGATCCTTTAGCTCAGGCTGTTGCTATGGGAGCCAATGATTTTGCTTTTAAATTGAGCTCAGAGCTTTCTAAGAACGTAAAAAATGAAAACTTTGTCTGCTCTCCTTATTCTGTATGGTTACCACTAGCAGCTCTCATAAATGCAACTGATGTTAAATATCAAGATGCACTTTTAAAGGCTCTTAATGCGTCTGGTATAAGCATAGAAGATATCAACAATGCTTCCTCAAGGATATTATATGATTTAACAAAACAAGATTATAAAAAGTTAATAGAAGATAATCCCAATGGTGGCTCGCTGTATCATGACCCTCTAAAAATCGCCAATGCTATCTTTGTAGACAAAAATGTTACGATAAGTAAAGATTTTGCGCAAAAGTTTATGGATTTTTATAAGGGAAACTCTATCAATGTAGATTTTAAATCAAAGGATGCTGTAAAAGCTGTGAACGATTGGGCAAACGAGCAGACAGAAGGTTTGATTGCAAATCTGGTGCAGCAATTTGACCCAAACACTATCTCTGCAATTGCTAATGCGATTTATTTTTCTGATAGATGGGCTCGGGAATTTTATCCTGAAAAAACAGCTGAAGACGTATTCCATGCGCAAGATGGTGATAAAAATGCTTTTTATATGCTCCATGAAGGTGATGGACAGCTTTATTATGAAGATGATAGAGTACAAGCAATGCCACTTGGGTTTAAGACAGGTGGAGGTATGCTTATTATTCTTCCAAAATCAGGTAATGCGAGCGAACTCCTTTCTTCTATGAACAGTGAATATTTTAATGAAATATTGAGTGATTCAAAGCAATCTTCCGGCAGGCTTTTACTTCCACGCTTTTCCATAGAAAGCGAAGTAAAGGGATTAAAAGATGTACTCATTGCAATGGGCGTACCACTTTTTGATGAAACTTCAGCACCTCTTACAGGAGGACTTATCGAGGAAAATATACCTTTGTGTCTATCTGATGTCATGCAAAAAGCTGTGATTAAAGTCGATGAAAAAGGAACTACAGCAGCAGCGGTAACTGTATTGTCGGTTGATTATGCTAGCCAAGTAATTACCCAACCTACTGAACCTTTTGAAATGATATGCAACAAACCCTTCGTATTTGTACTTTATGAAAATACTTATGATGGTGGAAATCAGGTATTGTTTACCGGTGTTGTAAATAATCCGTAAAATTAAAAAGGATGGTGGATTATGAGAAAGGTAAAAGCAGTTTCTTTATTATTTATCTGCATGTTTATGGTTTCAATGTTTACCAATTGTGCTTCCTCAACTAACGATCAGAAGAGCTTAGTCAGCATAGTAAAGGTTGAAGCTAAAGAGCTAGAATCACCAAGAGGTATAGATCCTCTAGCTCAGGCTGTTGCTCAAGGAGCTAATGATTTTGCTTTTAAGTTGAGCGCAGAGCTTTCTAAAAACATTGGAAATGAAAACTTTGTTTGTTCTCCTTACTCTGTATGGTTGCAACTGGCAGCTCTTATAAATGCAACGGACGCTAAAGACCAGGATGCACTATTAAAGGCTCTTAGCATATCCGGCATCAGTATAGAAGACATCAATAGAGCTTCCTCAAGGATGCTGTATGGCTTAACAAAACAAGATTATAAAGAGATAATACAAAAGAATACCAATAGCGGCTTGCAGTATAATGATCCTCTTAAAATCGCTAATGCTATCTTTGTAAATAATGATGTTACGATAAATAAAGATTTTGCTCAAAAGTTTATGGATTTTTACAGAGGAAACTCTATAAATGTAAATTTTAAGTCAAAAGATGCTGTTAGAGCTGTGAACGATTGGGCAAGCCAGCAGACAGAAGGTTTAATTACAGACATGATCCAAGAATTTGATCCTGAAACCATCTCTGTAATTGCAAATGCGATCTATTACTCTAATAAATGGGAATGGGAGTTTAAACCTGAAAATACAAGTAAAGATGTATTTCATTCAAAGGAAGGCGACAAAAATGCTTTTTATATGCTCCGTGAAGGCGATGGGCAAGTCTATTATGAAGATGACAAAGTGCAGGCAATGCCTCTTCGCTTTGGTAATGGTGGTGGAATGTACATAATCCTCCCAAAATCAGGCGATGCAACTGGATTCCTATCATCTATGACTACAGATTATTTTAATAAGATACAGGGAGAGTCCACCCAATCTTCAGGAAAGCTTTTATTACCACGTTTCTCCATAGAAAGC
>WQUF01000469.1 GCA_009785875.1 Oscillospiraceae bacterium
GTCCTAGACAATATTTTTATTGCAAATCATTTAAGGCTTAAGTCCAATGTTTTCAGTGCTATTTTAAATCTTCCTGATTATAAAAGACAAGAAAGGACTATGATGAAGAGATCTTATGAACTACTGGAGAGGTTTGACTTGCTTAAATTTAAAGATGCTAAATCCTCTTCTCTACCGTATGGGCAACAAAGAAGGCTTGAAATTGCTAGAGCTCTCGCAACAGACCCTAAACTTCTCCTGTTGGATGAACCAGCAGCTGGCATGAATCCTAAAGAAACTGAAGAATTAGCGCAATTTATTGACGAAATAAGAAAAGATTATAAATTAGCGATTTTTCTCATAGAGCATCATATGCATTTAGTCATGGGAATATCAGATAGAATTTATGTATTTGATTATGGCATAACTATTGCAAAAGGCAATCCATATGAAATTCAAAATAACCAAAGAGTTATAGAAGCTTATCTGGGGGTGGCTGAAGATGCTTAAAATAGAGAATCTAGTTGTTTCTTATGGTGGAATTGAGGCTTTAAAAGGTATATCAATAAATGTAGATAAAGGTCAAATCGTAACTTTAGTTGGAGCAAATGGAGCAGGAAAAAGCACCACCTTGAGAACCATAGCAGGACTAGTAAAGCCATTAAGAGGAAGCATAACCTTTGAAGGTAAAAGCTTACTAAATGTTTCTACACATGAGATTGTTCAAAAAGGCATTTCTCTTGTGCCTGAAGGGAGACGAATTTTTCCAGATCTTACTGTTCTTGAAAACTTAAAAATGGGAGCATTTTTTAGAAAAGATGCAGAGGAAATAAAAAAAGATATGGATTGGGTATATGAATTGTTTCCTATTCTTAAACAAAGAAGCTGGCAGCTTGGTGGGACTTTATCCGGTGGAGAGCAGCAGATGCTTGCAGTTGGAAGAGGTCTGATGTCGAGACCGAGGTTAATGATGATGGATGAGCCTTCTTTGGGACTTGCACCTATGATTGTTAAGAATATCTTCGAGATCATTAAAAAAATTAATTCAGAGGGTATAACGATTCTTTTAGTAGAACAAAATGCAAATGTTGCGCTTCATATTGCTAATATAGGATATGTCCTTGAGACTGGTAGTATTAAACTTTCAGGTCCAGGTAAGGAGCTTCTCGTAAATGAGGAAGTTAAAAAGGCATATCTTGGAGAGAGTGTTGGTGCAAAATAAATCTTTTTATTGAACAAGTTTTAAAATTAATATATAATTTGAATATACACTAATATAGAAGAAGGAGTGGAAATTATGAAGAAAAAATTATTAGCGAGTTTACTAATGTCTATTCTTGTACTTTCATTATGTGCATGTGGTGGTACTAGTTCTAGTTCTTCAGGTGATGTCATAAAGGTTGGTATATTTGAACCTTTGACTGGAAATTATGCAGCAGGCGGTCAGGTTGAAAAAAATGGAATTGATTTAGCAAATCAATTATATCCTACAGTTACAGTCGCAGGTAAAACAATTCAAATTCAACTTGTTTCAGCTGATAATAAATCTGACCAAGGAGAAGCAGCCACTGCAGCGTCAAAATTAATTGATCAAGACAAAGTAACTGCTATTTTAGGCAGCTGGGGAAGCGGTCTTTGCATGGCAGCAGGTGACATCGTGAAAAATGCTAAAATTCCTGCAATTGCTGCATCTGCTACAAACCCTTTAGTTACCCAAGGTAATGAATACTATTTTAGAGTTTGTTTTATAGATCCATTCCAAGGAACTGTAATGGCAAATTACGCTTATAACGAGTTAGGTGCTAAAAATGTTGCAATATTACAAACAATATCCAGTGACTATTCCGTTGGGCTTGCTAATAACTTTAAGACTCAATTTGAAAAGTTAGGTGGAAAAATAGTAGACACGCAAAGCTATAACACTGGAGATACAGATTTCTCAGCTCAACTTCAAAATCTAAAAGCAAAGAATCCAGATGCTATTTTTGCACCAGGGGACTATACAGAATCAGCAATGGCAATAAAGCAAGCAAGAGATTTAGGAATCCAGACACCATTTTTAGGTGGTGACACATATGAAATTCAAGCATTCATAGATGTTGGCGGACCAGCAGTTGAAGGCGTTGTATTTTCATCATTCTTTGATCCAGACAATCCATTAAATGATGAAGCAAAGAAATTTGTAAGTGAATATAAGAAAAAATATAATGATGTACCTCCAGCAAATGCAGCAAATGCTTACGATGCATATTTAGTTTTGTTAGATGCAATCAAAAGAGCAAATTCTACTGATCCAACAGCTATAAGAGATGCACTTGCTAAAACATCTGGTTTTGTAGGAGCTACAGGTACAACAACTCTAGATGCAGATAGAAATGCAGTAAAAGATGCAATCTTAAAGGTCGTAGAAAAAGATGCAAATGGTCAACTTGTATTCAAATTCAAAGAAATAGGAAAAGCTCAATAAAATAATAAAAAAGCTCCTTATTAAATTCATAATAAGGAGCTATTTTATGAAGTTTTTTATAAAGCTCTTTCTATGTATAGGTGTTGGACCATAAAGAGTGAGGGCTGCAATATGCTCTTTTGTACCATAACCCATGTTTGATTCGAAATTATACTCTTTATATATTTTAGAATACTCGATCATTAAATTATCCCTATAAACTTTTGCGATAATCGAAGCAGAGGCAATAGCAGCACTATAAACATCTCCCTTTATTATGCTTAAATTAGGCATATTTAAATTGTTTATAGCATATCCATCTGAAATGACGTAATCAGGTATAGGCTTTAAACCTAAAACAGCTCTTCTTAAGACTTCGATATTGCACCAGCCTATGCCATATCTATCTATTTCTGTATTATTTATAGATGAGATGTGATAGCTTATAGCTTTTTCTTTGATGATTTCTGAAAGTTCTGCCCGAAGTTTTGGAGTTAATTTTTTAGAATCCTTAATTCCAAAGATGATATCTTTTTTTAAACTTAAATTTGATTCTAATATTACAGATGCTGCTACGATTGGACCAGCGAGAGGACCTCTACCAACTTCATCAGCTCCAGC
>WQUF01000470.1 GCA_009785875.1 Oscillospiraceae bacterium
TTGGAGGCATCAAGCAGTTTGTTGTAAATAATATTGGAGCAGGAACATCATCAAATTCCCTTTGTTGATTTTGCCATGCAGTACCGAAGTTACCCTTGAGCTGTGGATGTTTTTTTAATTCCGGGTATCCATGAGCAGGAAGCATTTCACCATGTGTATAGACGTTAACACCTTTGCCATCTGTTTGTTCTAAAAGCATCTCTAAATCGTGCAAGTCGTGACCTGTTACTATGATAAATGGACCTTTTTCTACCTTAAGAGATACCTGTGTTGGTACAGGATTGCCATAGGCTTCAGTATTAGCTTTATCTAACAGTGCCATGCATTTTAAATTCACTAAGCCAAATTCCATAAGCAGACTAACCCATTCATCAACAGTATGACTATCGCTAAGTGCTGACATACCCTTGATAAACCAAGCATCCACTTCAGGATCGCACTTTCCTAAGACACGAGCATGATGAGCATATGCTGCCATGCCGCGCAATCCGAAGAGCAATGTGGAACGAAGGGATACAAGGTTTTTATCTCCATGGAATAGCTCTTCTGGCTTAATAACCTCGCAGCCTCCTAATTCTTCTCTTTTTGCTTTTATTTTATCCGCAAGGGTAGCAACTTTTTCAGAGTCAAAGTTTACATTCGTCACTGTAGTAAAGAGACCATCTACGATTAAATCTACTGTTTCAGCGATCTCAATATCTTTATTAATTGCAGCCTTAGAAAGCCCGATCATTTCACAAGTCAACATATCCTGTTCATGTGCGGTATCAGGCTTCTTGCCGCATACTCCAGCCACAGTGCATCCAGTTCCTTTTGCAGTTTGCTCGCATTGATAGCAAAACATCTGCTCTTGTTTAATTTCCATTATTTTTCTCCTTTTAATTTTTTATTATTCGTGAATATATTTATATTATACATCTAAAATCTGTCCATCTGTCGAGATGGTAACAACCTGCCATGGTATCATCTTGCCACTATTTTTAAGAGCGATCTTAACAGCATTTTCGATGCCGCCACAACATGGGACTTCCATGCGAACTACAGTAACCGATTTAACATTATTGTTCTTTAGAATAGCTGTTAGCTTCTCACTGTAATCAACACCATCAAGCTTAGGACACCCAATCAAAGTGACTTTATTCTTCATAAACTCATTGTGAAAATTTCCATATGCATATGCAGCACAGTCAGCTGATATTAATATATTCGCTTTTTCAAAATAAGGTGCATTTACGGAAACGAGTTTAATCTGTACCGGCCATTGCTCTAGTTGCGATGAAATAGCCCTCTTTGGGACTTCAATTTCAGAGTTTATTTTCTCTCTTTTTAATACCTTTGCATTTGTACCAGGACAGCCACACGGAAGTTTTTCAGTTTCTTTTTGCTGAATATTTTTCTTGACTTCTTCTATGCTATATGGAAGTGCCTCACGCTCTTCAAAAGAAATAGCGGAAGCAGGACAATTTGGAAGACAGTCTCCCAAGCCATCGCAGTAATCATCCCTCAAAAGTGTGGCTTTACCATCTATAATACCTATTGCTCCCTCGTGACAAGCTGACACACATAGACCACAACCGTTACATTTTTCTTTATCTATTTTAATAACTTTTCTAATCATATACTACCCTTGCCTTTCTAAAATAATTGTAATATAATAAAAATAAAAAATCCGTGGTTATAGCCACTAAATTTGAGAAAGTTTGTTAATATGAATGAATATTATAATGTATTGAGATCAGTAAATTTATTCAAGAACATAGATATGGAAGAACTTGCATCTTTATTAACCTGCCTTGATGCTAAAATAGAAAAAGTAAAGAAAGACGGAATAATCCTTCTAGCAGGTGATGCTCCTAAATATGTAGGAATCGTTTTAACCGGGCAGCTTCATATCATCCAAGAAGATTTAAATGGAAGCAGCTCTCTTTTGTCTGTTATTGAACCTGGTGAGATTTTTGCAGAGGCTCTTTGCTGTGCTGGTATTTTAGAAAGCCCGGTTACAGTAATAGCAAATGCTCATTCTGTCATAATGATGCTTAGTTTTTCACGCATATTGCATACGTGCCCTAGTTCTTGTTCTTTTCATACAAAGCTCATTGAAAACATGTTGGGAATTATATCTAATAAAAATCTCATGCTGCAAAACCGTATTGAAATTATTAGCATCAAGTCTATTAGAGCAAAAGTCATGCGCTATCTTGAATCATTGGTGCTAAAGCAGAGTAAAAATATCACTATACCATTTAATCGGGAGAAATTAGCGGATTTTCTTTGCGTCGATAGAAGTGCACTGTCACACGAACTTGCTAGAATGAAAAAAGATGGCTTGATAGAATATAAAAAAAATGTATTTAAAATAAAAATGAGTTCTAATTGATTAAAATCTCTTTAAGTTGTCCATAATGATAAAGACAAAATTATGGAGGGTAAAGGGGATTAATATATAAAGTTAAACTTATAGCTATTAGGATGTTAAGTCTTCAGCGTAAATAACTTTAGAATCCCTATAATAGGATAAATGTTATCACTAAAAAATGATTTGATTTTCAAAAAAGTCTTTGGTTCTGAAAACAGTAAAGATATTACAGCAGGTTTTCTTAAGTCAGTACTAGATTTGCCTGAAGATGAGTATGAATCTATAACCTTATTAGATACAAATACAAGGATCGATAAAGAAAAAGGCAAGTATGGAATCTTAGACTTAAAGCTAAAAACCACAAGAGGAATAATCATCAATATAGAAATGCAAAAATACCTTATGGATGCGTTGATTCAGAAGATACTATTTTACATAGCAAAAATGATCATTGAGCAAATAGGGAAATCAGAAAATTATGAAAAAATTAAAAAAGTAGTATGCATCGTGATAGTAAATAATAATATAATCCCTGATAAAAAATATAGGCATAAGATAACTTTAAATGATGAAATAAGCAAGATAGTTTTTACAGATTTAATAGAAATACACACAATAGAGCTAAAAAAATTGCCTAAAGTATCAGATAATACAAAGCTATATTACTGGATAAAATTAATAAT
>WQUF01000471.1 GCA_009785875.1 Oscillospiraceae bacterium
AAATTTCTACTAACTTTTCTCATGGTGACAATGAAAATAAAAAAAATTTTAACTTGATTTTTACAATAATTTTAATATTTACTGCATATAAATTAATGATGTATGAAACTACAGGTTTCAATTCTAAGATATATTATATAGTAAGGGTGGTTATAAATATAGTAGTTAAAAATTTTGATTTTACTAAAAATGATGATTCAAATACACTTATGCAGGAAACAAACCAGAGCATTAAAAATGAAGATACAATACAAGTTAAGATGATAAGCAATGAAAACTTATTTGATTGCAAATACAATACCGAAGATATAAAAGACACCTTGGATTTAGAGAAATCTATAATGGAATTAGGTTTTGTAGATCCAATCGAACTCATATTCAGCAGGTAAAATTTTCCAAAAAAACTTATAGCTAAAAACTCCTAATATTTAGAAATAAATCCATATTTTTATGTAAATATTTTCTATGAATAAAATAATAAAATATAGATTCTATAAGAATATGTAAAAAAAGCGCAACTCAAAAAGCCCTGTTCAAAAAGTAGGGGGATCCGGTTAAGGGAAAATTACTTCAATTATGATGGGTTAATCTCTAAGTAATGGGTGGGTTCTTAAAGTAGATCTTGTACTTTATAACCCATAAACTTAAGTAACATACCAACTTGCAGCTTATTAAAATCACTGTAGTAATTGATAATGTATTTTTCATCACCTTCCTTCACAAAGTAATTATCCTCACTTGCTTTATAAAACAGCTTAAAGGTAGGAGCTTTCAATGGTTGTCCATTCCAACCAATGCGTAATTCATCATTTGGATTTTCTTTTTTATATTCTTTTAGTCCTTTTCTCATAGAGTACTGTATTAAGCCTCGTATAAGCAGAGAAACATTTAAAAGCATTATTAGCCCTGTTATCCTTATTGGATCTTTTAGAAATATTACTGATGCTAATGACCCTTCTTTAAAATATCGGAAACTTGTTTCTACAACAATTTGACCTTTATATGTCTCTAATAGTTCTTTAGAATCAAGCCTATCTTTATCAACATTGCTTATGAGTACAAAACATGATTTATTATGGCGATATTTCTCTACCTTTTTAGGATTTTCCCCAGTGATTTTAATAACTATTTTATAGGAAGTTGTTATTGTCACTGGCTTTGGATTATTATTGCTTGGTCTTCCATTTGCTTTCGTTTCCTTAATTTCTTCTTCTATTCTACATTCACAATCGTGAAGGTTTAACTTTTTATGGGCTTTTTTGAATTGAATCAATTCTTTTTCCGCATCTTCTCGGCACTCATATTTCTTCTTCTGGGTATCTTTGATTAGTTTTTCAAGTTTTTCTTTCGATTTTTCGATCCCTTCTTCAACTGTGGATTCCAATGCTGTACTGTATACTACCAATAGTCTTGTGTCATACCCATATACATTCTCACTTATTTCTGCAACTTCATATTTTGCTGCTTTTTTCCCATCTGCTATGCTTCCTATATCTTCCCATTGCTTGTTCTCGTATGCTTTTTCTATTACTCTTTCTTGTAATTTTTCGTCAAAACTTGCAGGACATAGTGATATAAATGGTATCTTTTTGTCCTTGTCGTTCATCTGTCTAAATAATTTCTCATCTACTAGCTTACAATCTGCTACCAGTATTGCTTCTTCTGCTCCTTCTTCTATTAGTTTATACACATATTCTAGCGATTTTTTATTCCATTCTTTATCTGATGTGTTTCCATCTAATACTTCATTTATTATTGGTAGTCCATCTTCATTTGTTATCCGTCCTAGTACTACTTGTTTATCTTCTGGTCGTCCATCCTTATTGTATCCTCTTACTATGTGTAACAATTCTTCTTTTTCTTCTTCTGTCAAATTTCCTTCGTCTATATCTGTATAGTCTCCAGAGAATGTTACCGTCGTTGTATCTGAATGTAGTCTTTTTATTCTTATCATAAATTCTTTGAAAAACATTGATACTAACATTTTGAATATATTAACACAATCGCAGTTCCCTAATTTCCCCAACATCCTTCCTATATTAAATGAGTTGATTTGCTCATATGTTACATCTTTTCCGAATAGGTATTCCGTATCTAATGTCCTAAATCGTTCAGATATATGACTTAATGGTGCCCT
The DNA here is from genome assembly GCA_009785875.1 of Oscillospiraceae bacterium. Classification (GTDB taxonomy): domain Bacteria; phylum Bacillota; class Clostridia; order Clostridiales; family Clostridiaceae; genus WQUF01. The sequence goes on from WQUF01000471.1 coordinate 2,138, forward strand.
TAACTCAAATAATGTTGATAATACCAATGCTTTCGCTAGCATACCTGGCGATAGATTTGTACGGGGTTCGTCCCATGGTATTAGTTTATCTAGCTGCTCTACAAACTGAATCTTTTTTAATATTGTATTTACTAATGCTATTATTATTGGTATCTTTATTTCCTCTGTTCTTTTGAACACTTCTATTATTTTTGTCATTTGAAATCCCTCCTTTGCTTTAGCTTTTGCTTTTTTGGGGGATTTTATTTATTGTCCTTTTATACATGGTAAATTTTTCATTTATTAACTATTCTTGGACTATTTTCACTTGCTTAATATGAGATCGAAGTCACTGATTTTTTTGATTTAGGTGAAGATAATTACACCATCATCAGCGGACACAGGAGAAGGAATGCAGGTGTAAAGGTTAATATAACAAAATTTCCCTGCATTATTAAATCTTTTAACAGCGAAGAAGAATTGAAAAATTATGTCCTGATGACAAATTCTCATAGAGACAGCTCAAAGGATCCTTTATTATATTGCAAGAGATATAAAGCACATGAAGCGTATTTAGAAGATTCTAATTTTAAAGGCAATATAACAGAAGAAATAGCTAAAAGACTTGGTATTTCAGTACAACAAGCTTATAGATACAATCAGTTCAATAGGATAATAAGCCCTGTTTGGGATTTGGTTCAGGATGGTACCGTTGCTATGACAAGCGTTTTAGGTATGTCTAATTATGATAAACATGATCAGGAAGATATTTTAAATATATTACAAGACTCTATTAAACGGGGAGAAAAATTAACTACCTAGATTTCGTACAAACATAATTTCAAGAATTATCCAAAATTAATTGGTTTTTTTTACTATTATATGTATTTTATTTGCTGGATCTATTTCCCATTT
>WQUF01000472.1 GCA_009785875.1 Oscillospiraceae bacterium
CCTATAAATTCACTTATAAAATTAAATGGAATATTTCTAATTGCAGGTCCAGTACAGAATACTGCAAGCTTACCATCTCTATCTGCTGTAGCATCAAAATGGTCTTTATACATAACATAAACTAAACATGCACCGATGAAAGCTCCAAGGAATTGACAGCCTACATAAGCTATAGCTGTACTCCAAGCAAGTTTACCTATAATAGCAAAGCTTAAAGTCAAAGCAGGGTTAAAATACGCACCACTCGATGGACCAAACATGAGAGCTGGAACCAAAACCGCACAAGCCCATCCAAATGTTATTACTATCCATCCAGAATTATTTCCTTTTGTTTTACTCAATACAACGTTTGCTACAACTCCATCACCTAATAAAATAAGTATAGCGGTACCAATTATCTCTGCTAAATAAATATTAACATTCATACTTATTCCTCCTTATTTTGCCCAACCTAAAGCTCTTTTAACTGCTTCATTCCATCCTGCTACGAGTTTTTTGCGTTTTTCATCATCCATATTAGGTTTGAATACTTTATCAACGCTTACATTTTTAGCAATTTCATCTTTGTCTTTAAAATAGCCTACACATAAACCAGCTAAATAAACTGCACCAAGAGCTGTGCTTTCAATAATAGATGGTCTAATAACATCAACATCTAATATATCAGCTTGGAATTGCATCAAGAAGTTATTAGCGCATGCTCCACCGTCTACTCTTATTTGCTTTATGCTTACTCCTGCATCTTGTTCCATTGCTTTTACCACATCAGCACTTTGATAAGCTAAAGATTCAAGTGTTGCTCTAATAAAGTGCTCTTTTTCAACTCCACGAGTAAGTCCTAATATAGCTCCTCTTGCATATTGATCCCAATAAGGTGCTCCAAGTCCTACAAAAGCAGGTACTACATATACTCCATTGGAATCCTCAACTTTTTTAGCATAGCTTTCAGTAAATGCAGCATTGTCTATCATTCTAAGGCCATCTCTGAGCCATTGGATAGCGGCACCAGCTATGAATACGCTTCCTTCTAATGCATATTCAACTTTTCCGTCTAAGCCCCAAGCAATTGTAGTTAAAAGCCCATTTTTAGATTCAACTGCTGTTTCACCTGTGTTCATTAAAATGAAGCATCCAGTTCCGTAAGTGTTCTTAACCATTCCTTCTTCATAGCAGCATTGACCAAATAATGCAGCTTGTTGATCCCCTGCAATTCCAGCAATTGGAATCTCTCCACCTAGTATATCGGCACAGGTATCGCCATAGTGGAAGCTTGATGGTTTAGCTTCAGGAAGCATGCTCTCTGGAATGTTAAGCTTTTCAAGTATCTCTTTATCCCACTCTAAAGTGTGAATATTAAAGAGCATTGTCCTAGAAGCGTTTGTATAATCAGTGACATGTACTTTGCCTTTGGTTAAATTCCAAATTAGCCATGAGTCTACAGTTCCAAATAAAAGTTCACCATTTTCAGCTTTTTCTCTCGCTCCTGGAACGTTTTCTAGGATCCATCTAACTTTTGTACCTGAAAAATACGCATCGACTATAAGACCAGTTTTCTCTTTAATGACCTTGTCAAAACCGCAAGCTTTGAGTTCATCGCAGTATTCTGCAGTTCTTCTGCATTGCCAAACTATTGCATTATAAACAGGTTTGCCAGTGCTCTTTTCCCAAACTACAGTAGTTTCTCTCTGATTTGTAATACCTATAGCAGAAATATCAGATGCTTTTGCGGAAACTCTTGCCATTGCTTCAGCAGCTACACCTATTTGGCTAGACCATATTTCCATAGGATCATGTTCAACCCAGCCTGCTTTAGGGAAAATTTGTGTAAATTCTTTCTGTGCAACGCTTATGATCTCACTCTTTTCGTTGAACAGAATGCACCTTGAGCTCGTAGTTCCTTGGTCAAAAGCCATCAAGTATTGTGACATAAAAAAACCTCCTCTATTTTATATATATATGTGAATTTAATAATTTAATTAAATTCACATAATAGCTTAATTAAAATTATATTAAAAGATCCCAAACACTGTGGCTGGTAGTAGAAATAGCAATAGCTCCATAAGATAGACACTCTATTACATCTTCTTTAGTATTTATTAGTCCACCAGCAATTATAGGTACTTTCACTGACTTTTGCATGTTTTTAATGCTTTTACTGGCAGATCCAGGCAAGATTTCAACAGCATTTGGCGAATATTCTAAGATGCTCTTTATACCTGTTTCAAGTGATTTTGAATCTATTGCAAATATTCGGAGTATTGAAAGCATTTCACTATTCTTTATATGCTTAATATTTGATGGTTTAGTCGTTATAATTCCATCTGGATTTATAACCTTCTTTAAATATATAATCCCAAATTGATCGCTCTTTAAACCCTCAATCATATCGATATGCACAAAGACTATTATTTTTTTTTCTCTTAATTTATTTAAAGCATCTTCCAGTATAAATAAATTGCCATATAAAATAAATGCTATTTTAATATCTTTTTTTAAAATACACTCTAAATCATCATCGCATCTTATAGCACCGATAACAGGATTATCTATCAGACAATCATAAAACTTGTCAAAATCAAGCATATAAATACCCCTCTTTTAATGAATAAATTATTACTATATTTATAATACTTCTCTTGTTGCTACAATGTCAATGCCTGTATCTGCTACATTTTTTAAGACAACATCTCCTATTTTTATTGGTATTTCTACTGTAATATTTTTTAATTCTTTAGCACATTCCATAATTTTACTTTTAGGTATCTCTTCTTTAGATTTTACTGAAATAAGTCTACCATCTTTGCTCTTTACAGATGTTGTAAATACTCTCACAGGATTTGAGATCTCTCTAATGGCATAATTTTTTCCTACATTGCAATCATTGCCATACACTTTTATTTCATCATTTAAGGTTTCAACGCTTAATTGGCAACCAACCGGGCAGCCAATACAAATAAAACTTTTCATTTTACACCTCTTCCTTAAATTCCACTTTTACTGAAATATTCTCGGGAGAAAGGGTTTGATTTTTAATATTTACTATCTCCATTTCACCTGGAGTGAGGATCTTCTTCTTCTTGCTGTAAACTTTCTCCTGGTCAAAATACACGCTAATATAGGAATTTCTATAGACATTATCGCTTCTAAAATTGATTTCTAAGCCATCTCTTATGGAGTTTAAAAAAGTAAAACTTGGCACAGTATATCTTACCCCAAATCCAGGATTAATATTTATATATTTATCTTTTTTAATTTCTCCTTTTAAATATTTTGCAGCAGACTTTGCAGCTTTATAGGCTTCATTACTGACGTTATCCACTAAATCGTGTACCTGTAAAACATTTCCACAAGAGAATACACCTGGAACACTAGTCTGCAAATCACTATCTACGATGGCTCCTCCTGTAATCCTTGATAATTTCACGCCTATCTTTTTGGATAATTCATTTTCAGGTATCAATCCTACAGATAGTAAAAGCGTATCGCACTCTATTATTTCCGCTGTCTCTTTTTTTGGAACTCGTTTTTCATCTACCTCACATACTTCTACTGCTTCTACTCTTTGTTTGCCAATTATTCTTGTAACTGTATGGTTAAATTTTAATGGAATATCAAAATCATTTAAACATTGGGCTATATTTCTATTGAGTCCACTTGAATATGGTAAAAGCTCAAAGACACCTATTACTTTAGCCCCTTCAATGGTAAGCCTTCGGGCCATGATAAGCCCAATATCACCAGATCCTAAAATGACAACTCTCTTACCTGGCAAGAGTCCCTTTAAATTTATATATTCTTGGCAAGCTCCTGCAGTCAATACCCCGGCTGGTCTCGACCCGTATATATTAATTGATCCTCTAGGTCTTTCCCTGCATCCCATAGCTAAAATTATCGATTTTGCAGCAACTTGGATGACACCTTCCTTGGTTAAAACGCTTGCTATCTTATCAGGGGTTATATCTATAATCATTGAGTTTAACATCGTATCGATATTAAGTTCTTTTACCTTAACTTCAAATCTATGTGCATACTCAGGTCCAGTCAGTTCTTCTTTAAAAAAATGTAGTCCAAAACCATTATGAATGCATTGGTTTAAAATACCACCTAAACTCTTATTCCTTTCAACGAGGAGGATGCTCGAAATGCCTGACTCACGAGCTCCTGCTGCTGCAGCAAGACCTGCTGGTCCTCCTCCTACAATAAGTAAATCTACATATTTCATATCTGCTCTCTCCTTATAGATCATCTTTAATATGATTCACGATTAAATTTGATCCTTCTCCAAATTTTGTAACATCAAAAGGAGACTTACCAAGCTCTCTACACATTATCTCCATTACCTTTGATGTGCAAAATCCACCTTGGCACCTTCCCATTCCACATCTAACGCGCCTTTTAATTCCATCAAGAGTTGTAGCACCAGGTTGCCTTCTTATAGCATCCACTACTTGAGCTTCTGTAACGGTTTCACATCTGCATACTATTTGTCCGTAGGCACTGTTTTCTTTAATCAACTCGTTTTGCTCTTTTAAGCTAAGTTCATTGAATCTCTTTATGGAAACCCTATATGGATTAAAATAGAGCTTTTCTTTTGGATCTAAAACATCAGCGATTATATTTGAAATATATTCAGCAATAGCAGGTGCGCTAGTCAAACCCGGGGAATTAATGCCAACTGCATTTATAAAATTCTCCCCATCTAATTTCTCCACAATAAAATCATCAAAATTGCTAAGATTTGCTCTTAAACCAGCAAATGAAGTTATTGTACTCGAAACAGGAAGGCTCTTAACGCTCATGGATGCTGTTTCAATAACCTTTTTAATGACATCAGAAGTTGTATCAAAATCACCTTTATCCAATATATCTTCAGAACTTGGTCCTATTAATAAACCACCATGCATTGTAGGGGTTACAAGAACTCCTTTACCGAGCTTCGTTGGCAATTGAAATAATGTTTTGCTTAAAAAACCCTCTTCCATTTTATCCGTCAAAATATATTCTCCCCTCCTAGGGATTATTGAATACTTTTTCTCGGATATGAGGTTATTTATTTCATCGCTATAAAGCCCAGCTGCATTGACAATGAATCTTGCTAAAACAGATTCTCCTGATGTATTTATTATATAATGATCTTCTTTTTTTGTGATACTTTGTACCCTACAATTTAATTTAAAATTAACTCCATTTATAAAAGCGTTTTCAGCAAAAGCTATGGTAGCTTCATAAGGTGATATTATTCCTCCAGTAGGTGCATACAGTGCTCTGTAAATATTTTCGCTTACATTTGGTTCTAGTTTTAAAACTTCATCTTTTTCTAGTATCCTTAAATCTGGAACTCCATTTTTAATTCCTTGATCATATAATAATTGAAGCCTCGGCATATCCTCTTCTTGAAAGCATAAAACTAAAGAGCCATTCTGTTCATAGGGGATATCCAGTTCTTTTGTCAATTTTTTATACATTGAATTTCCAAGGACATTGAAACGAGCTTTTAAAGTGCCAGGTTCTGCATCAAAACCAGCATGTGAAATTCCACTATTTGCTTTTGATGTCTCACTGGATATTTCTTCGTGAGCTTCCATGACTAAAACATTTAAAGAAAATCTACTCAAACTTTGTGCAATAGACGAACCAATTATTCCCGCTCCTATAATAACAACATCAAACATATATTCCTCCAAATAAAAATGCCTAGTCTAAAACCACCAAGGTTTTATATTAGGCAACTCAAAACTCAAGCCATTTATAATTAATATAATGATACCATCTATAAGATAAAAAATCAATAGAATTTTTTTAAGTTAAATATTTATGTTTAAAATTATGAAATTATGTTAAAAATTACCATAAAATATACAATAGGAGGCTATATGAAAATAAGGTTTTTTTTATACTTTTTTATCTCAATTTTGATCATTGGATCAACGGCAATCATATATAGATATATTGCATTAGAAAAATTAAAAACAAATGTCTACAAAACAGAGGCAATTAAAGCTTCGAATCAAAGCAATGTAATAATCACCAGCGGCATTTTAGAATCACAGTTTAAAGAAGATTACTATCCTTCAAATGGCAAGATAATGGCGTTAAACTTCAATCTGGGAGACCATATTATAGAAGGGCAAAAACTTGCAATCATAAAAAAAGATGGTTCCTCTGTAGATAATGATAATGTCATTGCAAAAAAAAGCGGCACTGTAACGTCTGTTCAATATTCCCTAGGTGCATATTATGATTCAAAAAAACCTCTGATTTCAACGGAAGATCTTTCATATATGAAGGCTTTAGTTAACTTAGATGAAAATGATTCTGAATATGTGAGATTAGACCAAAAATCTATAATAAGCACTAAATTTTTAGAGTTTGCTGGAAAGGTTTCTTATATTAACCCATCTGGAACAATAAACACTACAGATCCAAATAAATCCTATCTCCCTGTTGAGATCGCTTTAAACGGGAAAGTAGAGAACCTTAAAAGTGGAATGCAGGTAAAAGTGACCATAATACTGGAGGAAAAACAAAATATCATTGCAATCAATAAGAATTACATAAAAAAAGATATGAAAGGAACTTATGTATATGTTCTCAGCGATGATGATACTGCCCATAAAACATACATAAAAACTGCTACTCAATTTGCAGATAAATTGGAAATAACAGAAGGGCTTAAAGAAGACGACGTGATCATTTTAGATCCTAATAACACCATTGTTGAAAATCAAGAGATTGTACCTGAAGAATCCATACCAGCAAATAGTCCACTTTATACAGAATAATAATCTAAATAAAGCAGCTTCAAAAAGAAACTGCTTTATTTATTGTTATTTAATAATTTTTTCACTTATATTTGTTACCTTTAATTCATTTATTTTATTATTTGCTAATTCTCTTATTTCTTCCTCAGTCAGCTGTTTTGGAAGGTATGAAAGCAATATTTTGATTTCTTCATTAGTACAATGGCCAAAACCCAGTCTTTTTGAAGTTTTTCTCTAAGAGTCATTACAAGCTATACCTTCTTTCAAATTATTTAAACTTTCTTTTTCTTGCAGCTTCCGACTTTTTCTTTCTCCTAACACTAGGTTTTTCGTAGTGTTCTCTTTTCCTCACTTCAGAAAGCACTCCTGCTCTTGCGCATTTTCTTTTAAATCTCTTTAAGGCATTGTCAAGCGATTCATTTTCACCAACTTTTATTTCTGACATCTATATCCCTCCCTCCAATGGCTAAACTAATTTTGAAATTTAAAGATAACATTACTCATTTTATTATACAATAATTCTTAAAACACTGTCAATGTGAATTCCTTCGTTAAGAGGTTTTATTTATTACACTGTTTTTCCAATTAAATCATTCGCCTTATTCTTTTTTATTAAAACATCATATATATTTCCTTTTTCAAGTTTTTCACCCAATATTAAAACATATAGATAATTTTCAGAATATCCTGCACTACATGAACTACCATCTTCTATCAATACTTTAAGTATTTTACCAACATATCTATCCTTAAATTCTTTTTCATTTATAGAATTAAGATTAAAAAGAAATTTATATCTTTCATCTTTTATTTTATCATGTATTTGACCCTCCATGGAATAAGCTTTAGTGCCTTCTCTCGGGCTAAACCTAAAAATGTGAGTCTTTGTGAGCTTAATCTCTTTTAAAAAATCATAAGTCTCTTTAAATTCTTCATCTGTTTCTCCCGGAAAACCTACGATTATATCTGTGGTTATAGATACATCTTTTATCTTCTTTCTCAATTTTAATAAAACATCTCTATAATCATATGTAGTATATTTTCTATTCATTCGCTTTAAAGTCTCATCGCATCCGCTTTGAAGGGAGAGATGAAAATGTGGGCATAATTTATCTATCTTTGAAATTCTCTCTATAATCTCATCTTTAAAAAAACCAGGATCTAAAGAGCCAATTCTTATCCTCTCTATATAGTCTATGCCATTTAAGTCTTCTATGAGATCTATAAGCCCATAATCTTTATCATTAAAATCTAAACCATAAGATGCGGTATGTATTCCACTCAGGACTATCTCTTTAAAGCCATTTTTAGCAAGGTTCCTTACTTCTTTTAAAACTGATTCTTTAGGTTTTGAACAAACTGCTCCCCTTGCAAATGGTATAGTGCAATATGAGCAAAATTTATTGCAGCCGTCTTGAATCTTAATAAATGCCCTGCTTCTTCTATCTTCATAATTTTCCACTGAAAGATCTTCAAAGTTTTTGTTCTTAATCACATCGGAAACTGCAACTATCTTTTCGCCTGTCTCCAATACCCTATTCACATAATAGACTATATCCCCTTTATTCCTAGAACCCAGTATGATATCGATCCCTGGAATAGAGGAAACTTCTTCTTTTGAAACCTGAGGATAACAACCAACCACGGCGATAATAGCCTTTTTATTAAAAAACTTTTGTCTATTAATCATCTGTCTGGTTTTTCTATCGCTCATATTTGTAACAGTACAGCTA